>DAINBW010000223.1:0-5443 GCA_036732745.1 Spirochaetales bacterium
AGCCGATCTCGGCGACGACGCCGCGCCGGCGGAGGAGCTCGACGAGGGCCCAGGCGGCGGCGACGGCGTCGATGTCGGGATAGTCGTGGGTCTGGACGAGGACGGGGCCGCCGCCCGAAAGGAGGGCGGCGAGCCGGGCGAAGCGGGGTTCGCCGCCCGACGCTCCGCGCGCGGCTCCGGAACTACCCATTGATCCCCGTGAGGCCGAGCCGTTTTTGCTCGGCGACGAGGAGGCGATACTCGAGGCTGCCTTCGCGCCGCATCTCGCCGGAAAGGACGAAATACTTGCCGGCCAGCTCGGGGCGGCCGCGGCCGAGCCAATACTCGCCGAGGTAGAAGAGCATGGCGGCCTTGAGGTCGAGGCGCTTTTCGGCCTGGATCTTGATCTCGAGCTCGGAGCTCTGGTCGTTCTGGTCCTGGAGGAGGCGGAGCATGAGCCACTGGAGGCCGTACTTCTCGCGGTCCATGGCGGGCGCGACCTTGCCGGCGAGGGCCCGGCCCTCGGCGGTCTTGCCGGCCCGGATCAGGGAGATCGAGGCGAGGATGGCGTACTCGTAGCGGTCGGCGGCGTAACCGAAGGCGGCCTTGAGGCGCGCCGCGGCGTTGTCCCACTTGCCGAGCCGGAAGGAGACGGCGCCGGCGGACTCGAGGGCGTACCAGTAATCGGGCTGGAGGGCGATGATCCGCTCGTAGTCGGCGAGGGCCAGATCGTCGCGGCCGGACTCCTCGTACATGCCGGCGCGGAACACGTAGGGCAGGAAGTACTCGGGATCGAGGGAGATGGCCTTGGTGAAATCGGCTTCGGCCTCGGCGCGGCGGCCCGAATCGAGCCGCATGCGGCCGCGGTCGAGGTAGAGCCAGGCGTAGTCCGGGGCCAGCGAGACGGCCTTGTCGAGGTCCTCCATCGCTTCCTTGTACTTGCCGAGCTGGGAACGGGCCCGGCTCCGGTCGGCGTAGGCGTAGGGCGAGCGGGGTTCGAGGGCGACGGCGGCGTCATAGGCCTTTTCCGACTCCGCGTACTTCGCCTGCTTGTAGAGGGCCTTTCCGAGGCCGAGGGCGGCGTCGGGATTGTTTCCGTCGGCGCCTTGGGCGCGGCGGAAGAAGTCCTCCGCCTTGGTCCATTCCTTCTTGTCGAGGCTGAGTTCGCCCCAGGCCGCGAGGACGACGGGATCCTTGGGAGCCGCCGCGAGGCCGCGGTCAAGGTAGGTCTTGCGGGCCTTTTCGTCGCCGGCGAAGCGGGCGAGGTCGGCGGCCATGGCAAGGCCCTTGGGGTCCTGGGGCGAGGCGGCGAGGAGGGTCTCCACCTCGGCGCGGGCTTCCGCCAGCTTGCCGGCGGAAAGGAGGGTCGCCGCCTTGAGGAGGCGGAGTTCGGCGTCGTCGGGGGCGGCGGCGGAAAGTTCCGCGACCTTGGCCGCGGCGGCCTCCGCGTCGCCCTTTTCCATCAGGGCCACCGCGCCCTCGAGCTCGCGGACCTGTTTCTGTTCGGGGGTTTCCGGCGCCTTGGGGCCGGGGCCCGGGGCCTTGGGCCCGCCGGCGCAGGAGAAGAAGAGGGAGCCCAGGGCGCCCGCCAGGGCGAGGGCGAGGAGGGCGGAATGGCCGCCCGGCTTCTTGGTCCGCATGATCACACTCTCCGTGGGCGACGAAACGCCGCCCGATGCTATACTTTTCGACGCCATTATACAAGGTTGCATCATGAGCCGAAACCCGCTATAGTCGGTAGCCGCGATGATCCCCGGTGTCATGAAACGCGCCTTTGGCGTAACCCTCCTCTATATCGGCATTTTCGTGCTTCTCGTCCTCGCGCAATTCTCGCGGGCCCCCGGCTTTTCCTTCAAGTCCGGACGGCTTTCGGTGACCGCGGGCTACTCGAAGACCGAGGAAGGCCGCCCCGTCTCCGCGCGGCTTTCCTACGCCGGCCTGTCCTTCGTCATCGACGATGAGACGCCGGCCTTCTTCGTCGACGAGTCGGGCGTGGCCCGCAAGGCCTCCCTGCGCGGGGTCGAGCGCCTGCCTTCCGGGGCGCGCGTCCTGTTCGCGGGCGGCGCCGAGATCCGCGTCGTCCCCGCCCAGGCTCCCGCCGAGGGCTTCAGCCTGAGCGCCGTCCCGCCCGCCGAGGGCGCCGCCGCCCTCAGGCTCTCCTATACCCTTTCAAGCCGCTCCCGCTTCGAGGAGAAGGGCTCCCGCCTCCTCCTCGAGTCGACCGGCGGGCCCTACGAGCTTTCCCTGCCCGTCCGCTCCTTTGACCGGAACGCCGGGTACCTGCGCCTGGAGGCGCGTGGCGGCTCTTTCCGCGGCCTCTCCCTGGCCAAGGTGGCCGCGCCGGACAAGGCGGGCCCCGCCCGTCCCGCCGACCAGTTCATAGCCCAGGCCCCCAAGGATCCCGCCGCCTTCAAGGCCGGGATCGACGCCTGGACCGCCAAGGCCTGGTCCGGCCTCGCGGGCAGCCGCTGGGACGGCGAGCGCCTGGCCTGGCGGGACAAGGACGGCACGCCCCGCTTCTCGGAGAAGGCGCTGGCCGCCTACCTCGCCGAATCCTATCGCCGCGGCTCCTACGCCGAGGGCCTGACACGCGGCCGCGCGGTGCGCGAGGCGCGTTCCGCCGAGCTCAGCCACCTGACCGTGCCCTTCCTCGGCGACACGATCCGCAAGATGCAGGCCCTGGAGGCCGCCGACCTCATCGAGGTCAAGCGGCTGACCGCCCTCATCCAGGCCCAGGATCCTTCCCTTTTCGAAAAGGAAGGCCTTGTCCACTTCCTCATGGACCGCTCGCCCTATTCCCTGGCCCAGGAGGCGCTGCGCTACGCCGCCACCCTCGATCCGGCCAAGCTGACGGTCCGCCAGGCCGTCGGCGTCCTGGCCTGCGCCGCCGAGTCGCGGAGCTACCTCTCCGACGCGGAAAACCCCTTCAAGGCCCTCGGCGCCGCCGCCGATCGCCTTGTCACCTCCCTGAAAAAAACCCAGGACGGCTTCTTCCTCGTCGACGAGGAGGGGAACGTCGACTTCCGCCTCTCCCTGCTCGCCGGCGTCGCCTTTGCCGAATACGGGGCGGGCGAGGGCAAGGAACTGCTCGTCGGCGTGGGGCAGAGCCTGGTCGAGGGCGTACTCGGCCTGGCCGACGAGCAGGGCTTCGTGCCCTCCCGCGCCGCCGTCGCCGCCGGAGCCCTCGGCGAACGCGCGGGCAGCCTGGCGCCCGAGGAGCTCTACGCCATCGTCGCCGCCAATCCCTATTACCCGCGCGAGATCTCCTTCTACCGCGACGTGGCCCCGGGGGTCTGGGCCTGGACCTGCGCGCCCTCCCTCAAGGTCGACGCCACGCCCTCCCGCTACCTCTTCTCCGCCAATTTCCCCGTGGGCCGCGCCCACTACATGGCCTTCTACGGCGTGAAGCCCTTCACCAACATCAAGCTCTACGACATCGACTACAGCCCCGACGCGGAGTTCGAGATCTACGACGTCTCGGGTTACTTCTACCGCAAGGCCTCGAGCGCCCTGTATCTCAAGATGAAGAACAAGGTCGACACGGAGCGCATCGAGCTCGACTTCTAAGCCCGCCGGGCGGGGGGCGTGAGCGGGTGCGCCAGCCAGCGGCGCTCGCTCGCGGCTCCGGCCCGCCGGCCCGCCAGCGGCGCGCACCCAAGGCCCCGCGGCGGCGGCCGGCGCCACGTGACGCCGACCGCGCCCCCGCGGCGCCGGCCGCCGCCCCCTTGGGGCGCCGGCCCCCGCTTGACGATCCCGGTTCCTTTCTGTAAGGTTCGGCATGCGCATCGAGACCTATTTCGCGCGTCCGGAGCTCGACGGAAGGAGCCAGGGCGTCGCCGCGCGCCTCGAGCGCGCCCTTCCTTCCCCGCTCCAGCTACGCATCATCGACGTCGTCCTCACCGACCTGCCCGCGCCCCGCGAGGTCGCGGCCGAGCTCTTCACCGATCCGGTGGTCCAGCGGCTAGCCGCGGGGCCCGCCCCCCTGGAGCCGGAGCTGTCGCGATGGGACTGGCTCGTCGAGATAGCCTTCAGGCCCGGCGTGACGGACACCCTCGCGCTCACCGCGCGGGAGGCCCTTGAAATCGCCCTCGGCGACGAGGCCACGAAGGGTCGCGCCGTGCAGACGGCCCGGCTCTACGCCCTGACGCTCCCCGGAACACCCGGGGAGCGTTCCGTTTTAAAGGGCCGGTCCGGCGCGAGGCCTGGCGGCTCGGCGGCCGACCGCGCCGCCGCCGACCGCGCGGTTGACCGCACCGTCGACCGCGCCGCCGTGGAGGCGGCCTTCGCGCCGCTGTGGAATCCCCTCGTCCAGTCCGCGGTCTTCCTTTCCCGCGGTGATTGGGAGGCGGGGACGCGGCTGCCCGAGCTCTACCCCTCGGTGAGCCTGGACGATCCGGCCGAGCCCGAGCGCATCGACATCGCCGCCATGACCGACGCCGAGCTCGAGCGGCTTTCCGGCGAGCGGCTCCTGGCCCTGAGCCTGGAGGAGATGGCGGCGATCCGGGGCTACTTCGGCCGGCCCGCCGTCCGGGCCGCGCGCGCCGCCGCAGGCCTTCCCTCCGAGGCGACCGACGTCGAGCTCGAAATGCTCGCCCAGACCTGGAGCGAGCACTGCAAGCACAAGATCTTCAACGCGGAGATCGAGTACGAGGAAAAGGGCGGGCCCGGCGCGCCGACCAAGCGCGAGACGGTCCGGTCCCTCTACAAGACCTACATCCGCTCCACGACCGAGGAGCTCAGGGCCTCGCGGCCCGACCTCCTTTCCGTGTTCACCGACAACGCGGGCGTGTTCCGCTTCGAAGAGGATACTGTCGTCTGCATGAAGGCGGAGACGCACAACTCGCCCTCCGCCCTCGATCCCTACGGCGGCGCGATGACCGGCATCGTCGGCGTCAACCGCGACATCATGGGCACGGGCATCGGCGCCGCGCCCCTCTTCAACACGAACGTGCTCTGCTTCGCGCCGCCCTCCACGCCGGACGACGAGGTGCCCTCCGGACTCAAGAAGCCGCGCGAGCTCCTGGAGGGCGTGCACCGCGGCATCGTGGACGGCGGCAACCAGTCCGGCATCCCGGTCGCGGCTGGCGCCTTCGTCTTCGACGAGAGCTTCATGGGCAAGCCCCTCGTCTTCTGCGGCACCGGCGGCATGATGCCGGACCGGATCAACGGCAAGCCTTCCTGGGAGAAGGCCGTGCGCCCCGGCGCCCTGGCCGTGATGGTCGGCGGCCGCGTCGGCAAGGACGGCATCCACGGCGCGACCTTCTCGAGCCTGCAGCTCGACGAGGGCAGCCCCGCCAGCGCGGTGCAGATAGGCGACCCCATCATCCAGAAGCGCATGGGCGACTTCCTCCTCGAGGCCCGCGACGCGGGGCTCTACGAAGGCATCACCGACAACGGCGCGGGCGGCCTTTCCTCGAGCCTCGGGGAGATGGCAGGCGAGGCGGGCGGCGTGATCATCGACGTG
>DAINBW010000224.1:0-5416 GCA_036732745.1 Spirochaetales bacterium
CTTGGATTGATTCTCGATGGCGTTTTGACTATCCGCTAATTAATATATGGAAACAGATCAATTCTTATAAGAGCCAGAAATACGATTTTATATACAGAACAGTTGCAAGATGCCCCAACTGTACCGGGGTAAAATAGAGAAAACTGTACTGTTTTCTAGTATACAGTTTGCCTGACTATCTTGCATTTTTTGTCACGATCCATAACACTTTACGCTCATGGATAGCAAGTTGCCGCTCTACGAGCGTTTCGCCCGCGAACTCGAGGCGCAAATTCTGGCGGGAACCTTCCCCGTGGGCAGCCGCCTCCCCGCCCTGCGCGAGTCGAGCGAAAGCCGGGGCCTCTCTCTTTCCACGGTGATCCAAGCCTACCGTCTCCTCGAGACGAAGGGCCTCATCGAGGCGCGCCCGCAATCCGGCTACTACGTGAAACCCAAGCCCCGCGCCCGGCACCTCGAGCCCGATCCCGAGCCGGCGCGGGAGGCGCCGACCTCCGTGAGCATCGACGAACTCTCCCTGGAACTCTTCCGCGACACCCAGGATCCCGACGTCGCCAAGTTCGGCGCCGCCTCGCCGGACCCCGAGCTCCTGCCGACCTCGCGCCTCAACCGCATCCTCGCCGAGCTGGCCCGGGAGGACCGCTTTTCCGTGGACACCTCGGTCCAGCCCGAGGGTTGCGAGGAACTCCGCGTCCAGATCGCCCAACGCGCCTTCGCGGCGGGCTGCCCCCTGCGGCCCGACGAGGTCCTCATCACGGCCGGCTGCACGGAGGCGATGGCCCTCGTCCTCCAGACCCTCTGCCGGCCCGGCGACCTCGTCGCCATCGAGTCGCCGACCTACTTCGGCTTCCTTCTCCTCCTCGAGGCCCTGGGCCTCCGCGCCCTGGAGATTCCCTCCAACCCCGGCACGGGCCTTTCCCTCGAGGCCCTCGAGTTCGCCCTGGAAAACCATCCGGTGAAGGCCGTCTTCGCGATCCCGAATTTCTCGAATCCCCTCGGAAGCCTCATGCCCGACGCCTCCAAGAAGCGCCTGGTCGAGATGCTCGCCGCCAAGGGCATACCCCTCATAGAGAACGACATCTACGGCGAACTGTACTTCGGCGAGCGGCGGCCTTCGGTGGCGAGGTCCTTCGACGAGGAGGGCTCGGTCATCCTCTGCTCGTCCTTCTCCAAGGACATCTCCCCCGGCTACCGGATCGGCTGGGTGGCCGCGGGCAGGCGCTTTCCCGACGTGCTCAAGCTCAAGATAGCCATCAACTCCGGCACCTCGGTCCTGCCCCAGCTCACGATCGCGCGCTACCTCGAATCGGGCGGCTACGACCTCCACCTCCGCAAGATCCGGAAAGCCTACGCGCGCAAGATGTCCGAGATGACCCGCGCGATCGAGGAGTATTTCCCCGAGGGCACCCGCGTCTCCGAGCCGGAGGGCGGCTACCTCCTCTGGGTGCGCCTGCCTTCCGGCATCGATTCCCTGGAGCTCTACCGCGAGGCCATCGCCGCGCGCATCGCGATCGCGCCGGGCTACATTTTCTCGCCCTCGCACAAGCACCGCGACTACATCCGCCTCAACGCGGCGGTCTGGTCCGAGCGCCTCCACAAGGATCTCTCGCGGCTCGGGCGCCTCGTCTACAAGCTCGCCTAGCCGGCGCTCAGGACCCGCCGGCCGCGCGCCACGCCGTCGGGAGCTGGCCGCCGCCGGCCGCAAGCCTCGTGGATGGCGCCGCGCGCCGACAAAAAAGGCCGCTCCGCGTTGTCGCGGAGCGGCCTTGGTTTTAGGTCGAAGGGCGGGAGGGGCCTTGCGGCCCCGCGGCTTATTCCCCGCGCTTCTTGCCGCCGAAGAGTCCCTTGAGCTTGTCGAGGAGGCCGGGCTTTTTGGCCGCGGCGGGCTTGGCGGCGATGGGAGAGGCGCTCGAGTGCGGCGCGCGGTCCGAGCCGTGGGGCGCGGGCTTCCGGGCCCGCTCCTTGGGGGTGCTCGTCGGCGCGTGGCGGCGCTCGCCCTGCTGGGCGCCGGCGCCCTGCCGGGGGGCGGGCCTGCCGCCGGCGGCGGAGCGCTCGCCCTCGCGGCGCTGGCCGCGCTGGCCGCCCTGGCCGCCCTGGCGGCCGCGGCCCTGGCCCTGGCGGGGGCGGTTGCCCTCGCCGCGGGGGCGGCGGTCGCCGGCGGGAGCGCCGCCGGACTGGCCCTCGGCCCCGGCGTAGCGCTCCTTGTAGAGCTTCATGCGCTCCTCGGCGGAGAGGGCGTAGAGATTGGCGTCGTTCGCGCCGTTGCCGGCGCTGTCCGTGCCGGCGCGCTCGGGCCTGCCCGGCGCTCGCACGCGCTCGCCGGAGCGGGAGCGATCCTCGGAGCGGGAACGGTCGGGGGCGTGGGAGCCCTCGCGGCGCGGGCCGCGGTCGCCGCGGTGACCGTCGCGGCCGGCGTAGGCGCCGTCGCGTCCCCTGCCGCCGTCCCGACCGCCGTCCCGGCGGGGGCCGCGGTCGCCGCGGCCGGCGTCGCGGCCGCCGGGGCCGGAGTGGGAGCGGCTGAAGCGCATGCCCTCGCTCTTGTCGGCGAGGAGAAGGGAACCGTCGAAGGGCGCGACGGGAATCTTCTGGCCGAGGTACTTCTCGATGGAAGGGAGGCCGAAGACGAACTTCTCGCAGGCGAGGGTGACGGCCTTGCCGGCCTTGCCGGCGCGGGCCGTGCGGCCGATGCGGTGGACGTAGGACTCCACCTCGTCGGGGATGTCGTAGTTGACGACGAGGTCGAGCGCCTCGACGTCGAGCCCGCGGGCGGCGACGTCGGTCGCGACGAGGACGTCGAGCTCGCCCGCCTTGAGGCGCTCGATGATCCGGAGGCGCTGGGACTGGGGCAGGTCGCCCATCAGGTATTCGCAGTCGTGGCCGTTGATCTTGAGGCGGCGCGCCACCTCCTCGACCATGAACTTCTGGTTGCAGAAGACGATGCAGCTCTTGGGCTTCTCGCGGTCGAGGATGCCGAGGAGGAGGGGCATCTTCTCGTGCGTGCCGACGTGGTAGAGCTCCTGGGTGACGAGGTCGACCGTCACGTGCTCGGGCTCGATCGACACTTCCTTGGGCTCGCGCATGTACTCCCAGGCCAGGTCCTTCACGCGGAGGCCCAGGGTCGCCGAGAAGAGGTAGGTCTGGCGGTCGTCGGCGGAGGGCAGGTAGCGGATGAGCTTCCGGAGGTCGTCGATGAAGCCCATGTCGAACATGCGGTCCGCCTCGTCGATGACGAGGAAGCCGACCTCCCGGAGGAGCATCTTGCCCTGCTTCACGAGGTCGATGATGCGTCCGGGGGTGCCGATGATCATCTGCACGTTGTCGCGGAGCATGTCCACCTGGGGGCCGTAGGCGACGCCGCCGTAGAAGGCGCCCGACGTGAC
The DNA here is from genome assembly GCA_036732745.1 of Spirochaetales bacterium. Classification (GTDB taxonomy): domain Bacteria; phylum Spirochaetota; class Spirochaetia; order Treponematales; family Rectinemataceae; genus JAEUJG01. The sequence continues at coordinate 3,378 of DAINBW010000224.1, forward strand.
GGGAAGGTGCTTGCCCAGCTTCTTGGCCTCGCCCTCGATCTGGACGGCGAGTTCGCGGGTCGGCGCGAGGATGAGGACCTTGCGGTTGCGGCTCTCGGGCACGGTCATGATGCGCTGGAAGATGGAGATGAGGAAGGCGGCGGTCTTGCCGGTGCCGGTCTGGGACTGGGCGTAGATGTCCTGGCCGGAGAAGGAGTGGGCAAAGACCTGTTCCTGGACGGGCATGCAGGTGACGTAGCCGGCGTCTTCGAGGCCGCGCTGGAGATCGGGATGGAGGTTAAGTTCGGTAAATTCCATATTCGCTCGGGTTAAGACTGGATACTCCCAGAATACTTTATTTTGGAATCAATAATAAGGGGGGTGGCCGGCACCGGCCGGAGGCGGCCCTTCGCCGGGCGGAGACGGGCGCGGCGCTCTTTTTCAGGGCTTCAGGAGCTCCGTCCAGGCCTCGGGGGCGTAGCCGACGACGGCCTTCCTGCCGTCGCGGACGATGGGGGTCTTGAGGAGGCGGTAATCGGCCAGGAGTTCCTCCTCGAGATCGCAGAAAAGGTGCGAAAGGCCCCGCTCCTTGTAGCGCGCGCCCTCGACGTCGACGAGGGCCTCGACGCCCAGGGCGGCGATCACGGCGCCGAGCTCGCCGGCGCTGATGCCCTTGTCCGCGAGATCGACGAGCTGGAAGCGGACGCCCCGCTCCTTGAAAAACCGCTCCGCCTTCTTGGTGTCCTGGCACTTCCTGGTGCCGAATATCTGCAGGGCCATGGCCTCAGTATAGCCGAAAAGCGCCGTTCCGTGGCAGGCTTTCGCGGCGAGGTACCCATGGCACTCAAAGCGACCGTCTTCAAGGCGGACCTGCAAATTTCCGACCTGGACAGGAATTACTACGCGGAACACAAGCTCACCCTGGCCCGCTCCCCCTCGGAGACCGACGAGCGGCTGATGGTGCGCATCCTCGCCTTCGCGCTGGACGCCGACGAGGCCCTATCCTTCACGAGCGACATGGCGGAGACGGAGGAGCCGAGCCTCTGGAAAAAGGACCTCACGGGGCGCATCGAGCTCTGGATCGAGGTGGGCCTCCCCGACCCGAAGCGCCTCAAGAAGGCCTCGGGCCGGGCGGACCAGGTCCTCCTCTATCTCTATCACGGCCGCCAGGCCGCGGTCTGGCTCGAGCAGAACCGCCGCGAGCTCGAAGGCATCCGCAACCTCCGCGTGGTCGAGGTGGAGGCCGACTCGGTCCGCGCGCTGGCGGGCCTGGCCGAGAAGACCATGGACCTGCAGTGCGTGATCCAGGACGGCCAGGCCTCCTTCGCCCACGACGACGGCCTCGTGGAGGTCGCGCTGAGCCGCGTCCTGTAGCCCGGGGCTCCCCGCCGCCGCTGCCCGGGGCTCCCCGCCGGCCCGAGGCCCTTCAGGCGGGCGGCGCCAGGCCGCAAAGCCCCCGCGACACGGCGAGCTCCGCGAGAAGGAGGGTGCCGCCGGCGGCCCCGCGGACCGTGTTGTGCGACAGCGCGGCGAACTTCCAGCCCAGAACCGGATCCTCCCTGAGGCGACCCAGAACCAGGCTCATGCCCGCGCCCTCGTCCCGGTCCAGGCGGGGCTGGGGCCGATCCTCCGCCGCGCGGAAGACGATGGGCCGCGCGGGCGACGAGGGCAGGCCCCTCGACTCCCCAGCGCCGCGCCAGCCCTCCCAGGCCGCGCGGATCTCCTCCGCGCCCGCCCGCCTCCCGAGCCTCGCCGAGACGCAGAGCAGATGGCCGTCCAGGACGGCGACGCGGTTGCAGGCCGCGCCCACGGGAAAGGTCGCCGGCTCGAGTCCCGCGGGCCCGAGCCGGCCCAGGATCTTCGCGGGCTCGCGCTCGAGCTTTTCCTCCTCGCCCGCGATGAAGGGTATCGCGTTGTCGAGGAGGTCGAGGCTCGGCACCCCCGGATAGCCGGCGCCGGAAGCCGCCTGGAGGCTCGTCACCGAGACCGCCTCCAGGCCAAAAGCCTCGAGAAGCGGCGCGAGGGCCAGGACGAGGCCGATGGTCGAGCAGTTCGGGTTC
>DAINBW010000225.1:0-5411 GCA_036732745.1 Spirochaetales bacterium
AAATGAACCGCGCCACCAGCCCGGCCCGACCAGCCCGGCCGCCGCGCGGGCGCGGGGCCGGCCGCACGCCAGCCCGGCCCGACCAACCCGGCCGCCGCGCAAGGCACGGGGCCGGCCGCACGCCACCCCGGCCCACCAGCCCGGCCCCCACCAGCGCAGCCCGGCCGCCGCGCGGAGCGCGGGGCCGGCCGCACGCCAGCCCGGCCCACCAGCCCGGCCGCCGCGCAAGGCGCGCGGGGCCGGCGCGGCCCTTAGTCGACGGAGGGCGCCTCCGGGGGCTGCCAGAAGCCTTCCTTCCAGTTGAAGCGGCCGGTCTCCGGCAGGACCCTGCCCTCCTCCGCGGCCTTGAAGACCTGCTTGTAGAGGGGCTTGGGGAGCTCGATCTGGGAAAAGTCCAGGATGAACTTGCCGATGCCCTCCTTCTTGAGGAAGGGCACGCGGTCGACGAGGGAATAGGGCATGCGCGGGATGACGGTCGAGTAGTCCTCGCCGGTGCGGAGGTCGTAGACCGTGCCGTCGCGGTCGGCGAAGTCCTTGAAGTCGTACTTCTTCGCGAGGTCCGCGCGGATCCGGAAGAGGGGCGGATAGGAGAAGACGACCGGCATCAGGGCCTTGGCGGGCACCGCCTCGGCGACCTTCATGAAGTCCTGCTTGGAGATCTCGAAGGGCGGAATGACGCAGCGGGCGCCCTCCTGGAGGAGGAAGGAGGAGGCGTAGCGGTTGAAGGAGTAGAGCCAGGGGCCGGCCGTGATCACGAGGCCGGCGCCCTTCTCGTTCCGGCCGCGCAGGAGCCCGAGGTGGGCCAGGTTGTTCGCGACAAAGAAGCGCTGGCCGCGGCCGATCCAGTACTCGAGCTCCTCGGCCAGCCAGTCGGAGTCGGCCTCGGCGAGGTAGGGGTCGAGCCAGAACACGAGGGAGTCGCGCTTGAAGGGCAGCTCCTTCTCGTGGCGGCGCAGGCCGTCGGCGGTCTTGCGGTCAAAGTGGATCATCGCCTTCTCGGGCCGGGCCGCGAGGAGGACGTGGAGGTCGGCGACGCGGCCGACCAGGGAGTAGATGCCGTCGGGCAGGGCCTCGAGCTCGGACTTCTCCATCCGCGGATACTCGGGGCGGGGCGCCTCGTCGCGGCTCGGGAACTTGTGGTAGCGGCCCACGTCCTTGGGGAGGACGGGCTTCCAGCGCTTGCCCATCACCTTGGTCTGCACGAGATAGACCTCGTCGCCCTGGATGATGGAGCCGTCGATCTTGACGAGCCGGCCCTTCGGACTTTCCTTGACCCCGCGGAGCTTCGCGGTGAAGCGGCTCGAGTCGTCCGCGCGGTGGATGCGGAGGGAATCGCCCTCCTGCAGGCCGGCGGCCTCGCCGTCCAGGAGGGCCCAGCGGCCGTCGTCAAAGGCGCGGATGTCCTTCACCTTGCCGAGCCGGATGCCCGTGCCGCCCGGCTGCTCGGGGCGGAGGAAATCGAGGCTCCGCTCCCCGGAAATGTTGAAGGTCGTCTTCTGGCGCGCGAAATCCTGCTGGAGGATGGACAGGGACTTGGCCAGGGCCTTCTCGCGGTCCAGGCGCCAGTTGTCCAGCATGTGGCGGTAGGCCGCGACCACGGCGCCCACGTACTCGGCGCTCTTCATGCGGCCCTCGATCTTGAGCGAGTCCACGCCCGCCTCCACGAGCTCGGGCACCTGGGCCACGAGCTGGAGGTCGTCCGGGGAGAAGAAGTAGCCGTTCTGCCGCTCCGTCGTGTAGATGCGGCGGCAGGCCTGGGCGCAGAGCCCGCGGTTGGCGCTCTTCCCGCCGAGGTAGCTCGAGAAGAGACAGAGCCCGGAGGCGCTCACGCAGAGCGCGCCGTGGACAAAGGTCTCGATCTCCAGGTTCGTGCCCTCGCGGACCTTGCGGATCTCGTCCAGCGACAGCTCGCGGGACAGGACCACGCGCTTGAAGCCGTGCCGCGACAGGAAATTGGCCCCGCGGGCGGAGCCGATGTTCATCTGCGTGGAGGCGTGGAGCTTGAGGCCGGGGAAGTAATCCTTGGCCATCTTGACCACGCCCAGGTCCTGGACGATGACCCCGTCCGGCCCGACCCGCTCCAGGTACTGGAGGAGCTGGAACATCCGGTCGGCCTCGCGCTGCTCAAAGACCGTGTTGACCGTGACGTAGAGCTTCTTATGGTTCTTGTGGCAGACCTCGACGGCCGCCTCGAACTGGTTGAAGGCGAAATTGGAGGAGCGCATGCGCGCGTTGAAGCTGCGGAGGCCCAGGTAGACGGCGTCGGCGCCTTCGCCCAGGGCGGCATCGAGAGCTTCGGGGTTGCCCGCTGGCGCGAGCAGTTCAACGGTGGACATGTTTCCATAGTATCAAATTGCCGCCATTCTGGTAAGTATGCGGAAAACCGCATCGCCTTCACACTTTTTCTCTCGATTTCGGGCGTCCCCCCGCCGCAGGGCGGCGGGGTCGGGCTCTCCGCGAGTAGTCCGCCCCACCCCGCCTGCGCCGCCCCCACCCGGGAAGCGGAGCTACTCGCTGCGATCCCTGACGCGGGGAGAGGTGCCCGAAGGGGGGGGGAGCACAAGATTGCTTACCTGGGATCACCCCGCCGCCAAGGCAAAAAGCTTCAAGACTCTGGCGCGAATCCCCGTGATCGCGACATCCAAAGGAGGGGCCTCGAGCCGGTTCTTCACAAGGAAGGCCTGCCACTGCGTAATCTTTGCGCTCTCCCGCGCGAACTCGTCCGAGAGCCCGAGAGGAACACCTGTCGGCAGGGTCGTTCGCCGCCGCTCGAAGGTTCGCCCGATCGCGGTAGCGAGCAATGACTCGTCAAATGCCGACTCGCCGAGCAGTACATGGAGGTCGAAGTAGTCCTTCATCCGGCTGTTCGCCATGCCAAGGCTGACGATGGCCTCGAGCTTCTCGGCGACCACCGTTTCCTTCGGATAGGCGAACAGCCGCGGCGACGGATGATCCTCGAGAATGGCCGGGAAGAGCACGAGTTCGGGCTCGGGAGTGACCGCGTCGCCGTAGCCCACGTCGACCTGGACCGTACAGCGGGCGTTTCCAAGCATTCCAAGGAGCGTCACGCGGACACCTCCATACCGGGCGTCTTCGCGTATCTCTTCGGCGCGGACGCTGTCGGGCAAGTAACGCATGCCATCGTCGCAACCCAGGACGCAAAGCTCCTTGAACACTTCGGCTATCTCGCTTGTACCCAGCGAATCGAGACCCAGGAGATCGGCGTCCCTGGTCGGACGTCGCGGGCTTTCATACCAAAGACTGAAGAGCAGCGCTCCCTTGAGGAGAAAGCGATCACGCCGGGGCGACACCGATATGCGGTACAGGAAGCGCTCGAGCGCGTACTTTACGAGAAGAAGGTTGAAGTCGACCTTGTTCGACCGCGCGATCGCAAGCAGGCGATCATGGACCGATCGCGCTTTTCCTTCTTCGGTCATGACAGCGCCTCAAGGTAGGGAAGAAGGACATTGGCGACCCGGTCCGCCTTGGCGCAGGCCCAGAGCTCGTCCCGGTCGAGTTTTCCCTTCGCCTTCGCCTCGCGCAGCGCCTCCAAGGCGACATCGAGCCCGATCTTGTTCCTGAACTTGAAGCAGTCGGCGATGGTCTTCTCGATGGTCGTCAGGCGCACGGGGACCCCCTCGATCATGGCGACCATCGTGCCAAAGGCGTAGACGTCGCCGCTGTACCGCACGATCCGGAGCGAAGGATACTCAAGCTTCGGAGTCCAGGCCTTGTGGGGAATCGCGATCCAGACCTCGAAGGGTAGTTGGGTCGTGATCCCGTGGTAACTCAGCGCCGACAGGAGACAGATGATCGCATCCGGCGCGCGGCGGGCCACCAGCGCCAGATCGCCGTTCTCGTTTTGCCGATAGTCGGCGCGGCAGTAGACACCCCGGGCGAGCCTCTTGATCTTGCCTGCCGCCACGGCCCGGGAGATGACGATCATCGGTATGCCCGCCTGGACAAAATCCCGTGCCCGCACGAGGGGCGAGTTCTGGAAGAGCGCGGCTATACGGGATTCAAGCATGTCCATACTTCATGTTCTATTACCTCGGCAAGTATTGTCAAGTGCCGAGGTTTTAATGAAGCGGCCAAACCGCCGCGCTGTTTTTAAAGCAGGCTCTTCCACATCCAGATGTCGGGCTTTCGCGGCCCGTTGGCGTTCGGCGCCACGCCGACGATGAAGTAGCCGCATTTCTTGTAGAACTCGAAGGGGTGGCGGTCCAGGTTCCGGATCGCCTCGATCTCGCGGAGGAGGTTCCCTTCGCTCAGGTCGGTTTGGGAAAGGCTCGTCTTGGAGAACTCGTCGTCCGTGCCCAGCATGATGCCGATGAGGCCGCGCCCGCGGGCGACGCGCTCCACCTCGCCGAGGAGGAGGGCGCCGATGCCCTTGCCTTGGCTTTCGGTCTTCACCACCAGGGGGTGGAGCTCCCAGGTCTTGTCGTACATGGGCCTGAGGCCCACCCAGCCCAGGAGCTTGCCGCCCTCGAGAAGGCCGATCGCGAAGTTCGGCGCGTCGACGCACTCCTCCACCTCCGCAAGGGCGCTCTTCAGGTCCGGCCAGGCGCTGTTCCCCTTGTCGATGAAGGTGGACATGAGGATCCGGGCGGCGGCCACCTTCAGTTCGTTGGATTCCGCTATGTCGGCGAATTCGTAGGCCATCGGTCAGGCCCCCGTCGCCGGGGCGGCGGCGCGCACCCATTTGGCGCCCGTGCCGGTCGCGAGCTGGACCCGCAGGCTGAGCTGGGCCGCGTGGTGCTGCAGGTGCCTGGCGCCATAGAGATAGAGCTCGAGGCGGGACATCGCGAGCCAGTCGAAGCCGCAGGGCGCGGAAAGGCTTTCCTCCGTCTCCGCGGCGATCGCCCGGCGCGCCTTGTCCCGCACGAATTCCAGGTACTCGGCGATCCAGGCGCGCGCATAGGTGGCGGAAGGCTCCCGGTCCTCCATCTCCTCGTAGTCCCCGAACTTCCCCGGGTTCGCGACGTGGAAGGCCTGCTCCTTGAAGCCTGAGTCGGATTGGCCGAGGTAACAGTCGCCGTAGAACACGGCGTGGAAGGCCACCTGGGAAAACGGCCCCTCGCCCTTGGCCGGCTCCTGCCACAGGGAATCGGGGCAGAGCCGCGTGGCCAGGGAGAGCGTCTCCAGCGCGGCCCCGTATTGGGCGGCGATCGCCGCCTTGACGATATCGATCACGATTGACTCCTCTCGGGCATGATGCCGGGGCGCGCCCCGGCCGGGCTCTCCTACCGCCCCGCGGGCGGCTCCCAGAGCTCGACCTTGTTGCCCTCCGGATCGATCACCCAGGCGAATTTGCCGAACTCGGATTCTTCCATGTTCGGCAACACCTCGCAAGCCTCGTCGCGCAGGGCCTTCACGAGGGCCGCAAGATCCTCCACCCGGTAGTTGATCAT
>DAINBW010000226.1:0-5377 GCA_036732745.1 Spirochaetales bacterium
CGACGCTCGTGGCGGTGGACGGAGTTCCGGGCGGGGTGGCTATGCTCTCGGCAAGGGTGACGGCGTCGATGAACGCCATATCGGCGAAGACCGCCGCGACGGTCTCCGCCAGACAAGAGCAGGCCTTCTCCCGGTCGAAATTCTCGTTCATGCCTCACCTCCGAGCGCGCCGAGCATCTTCTGCGGCGAGACGGGCTTCTTCACGACGCAGGCGACGCCAAGCGCCTTGAGCTCCTCCTCGACCGAAGCCTCCGCGATGCTCGACACCACGACGATGGGGATGCCGGAGGTTTCGTTCTTTCCCTTGAGGAGCCTCACGAAGGTCTGGCCGTCCATCTTGGGCATGTTGATGTCGGTGATGACGATGTCGACCATCCTGCCCGAGAGGAGGATGTTGAGCGCCTCGAGACCGTTCTCGGCGAAGAGGTACTCGCCCACCGGTATGCCCGCCATGTCGATGCACCGTTGCAGGATCATGCGGGAGGTCGATGAATCATCCACGATCAGGGCCTTCGAATAGGCTCGCATGCGCTTCCTCCTAGATCGTCCATTGCCGGTTCGCCGACGTGATCGAGGTGCCGCCGTCGAGGACGGCGACGCTGACGGTGCGGCTCATCGTCCCGCCCGTGTCTTCCGCTATGGGACCGAGCGAACTTCTCCAGAGCATCCGCTTCACGGCGAGGATGTTCCGCTTGCCGATGTCGAAAAAGCCCTGGGGATCCATGATCGTGGCTCCGCCGGCCAACTTGACCCAAACGTTGCCCTTGACCGCGCCGAGCCGCTTCATTTCTTCGATCATCACGGGTACGCCCGAATCCGCGAAATATCCGGGCAGCGCGGCGGCCCGCGCCGGATCCATGGACGATTCGGGCAGGGCGACGTGGACCATGCCCGCGATCCGCAGGGCCCGGTCGTAGATGACGACGGCGACGCAGGAGCCGAGGGCATAGGTCTTGAGGATGTCCTCCACCTTGTTGGACACGCTCCATTCCCCGACGCCGATGGTGAGCACGCTCATGCCGTGGACCCCGCCATGCCGGCCGCGCCGGCCATTCCGACGGCGCCAACCGCGCCGCCGACACCGCCGACGACGACACCGCCGGCTCCCGCGGCCCCGGCGCGGGCGGGTGGCCGCGCGAGCGCTCCGACGAGAACCTCGGCGGCGCTGTCCAGGGGCACCAGCCGCTCGGCCGCGCCCAAGTCCCACGCGACTTGGGGCATGCCGAAGACGACGGAGCTCGCCTCGTCCTGGGCAAAGCAGCGGGCGCCCGCCTTGCGCATCGAGAGGAGCCCCTTGGCGCCGTCCCGGCCCATGCCGGTCAGGATCATGCCGACGGCCGCGCTTCCGGCCACCGCGGCCACGGATTCGAACAGCACGTCCACCGAGGGGCGATGGCCGTTCACCTTGTCCCCGCCGAGTCGGCGCACGACCAGGCCCCCGCCCTGCCGCTCCAGGACGAGATGGTAGTCTCCGGGCGCGATCAGGACGAGGCCCCGCTCGAGGCGGTCGCCGTCGGAAGCCTCCCTGACGCGGAGGGCGGAATCGCGATCCAGCGATTCGGCGAAGAGGCGCGTGAACACGGGCGGCATGTGCTGCACGATAAGGGTGGGAGGCAGGTCGGCTGGCAGGCTCCGGATGAGGCCGCGAAGCGCCGTCGTGCCGCCGGTGGAGGCGCCGAGGGCCAGGACGCGGTCCTCCTCTCCGGCATGGCGCGGCGCGGCGGGGCGTTTCCCGGAGGCGCCGCCCTCTTTCCCGCCGGAGGGCGCGAGACGGGCCTTGGCCTCGAGGCCGCGCAGCTTGCCGACGTCCGCCCTGGCGGCGGCCTTCACCGCCTCGCGGAGCTCCCCGATCATTTCGAGGAGGCCGTGGGCCCCCGAAGCCTGGGGCTTGGGGACGACCTCGACGGCGCCGGCCTCGAGGGCGGCCAGGGCGTGGAGGGAGCCCTCCACGGTCAGGGCCGAGACGACGACGACCGGGATCGGGTATTGGGGCAGGAGCCGGCGGAGGAATTCGATGCCGTCCATCCGCGGCATTTCCACGTCGAGCGTGAGCACGTCGGGGGCGAGGAAGACGATGCGGTCGCGCGCGGTGTAGGCGTCCGAAGCCGTGCCGACCACCTCGATCGCGGGATCTTCCTTGAGCCCGCGGGAGATCACCTCGCGCGCGACGGCGGAGTCGTCCACGACGAGCACCCTGATGCGCGGGTTTCTCGCGTCCACCTAGGGTCTCCGCAGGCGCTTCACGTCGCCGCCCTCCTCAAGGACCAAATCGCCCCCGTCGAGGCGGAAGGCGATTCCCAGCCCCTTGGCCGAACCTTCGAGCTCCCGGAGCGCGACGGGCTCGCCGCCGATGTAGCTCGCCTGGTAGCCGAGCACCGGCGTTACGCGGAGGGCGCGGGGTTCGGGGTACCAGAGCAGGGAGACCGCCATCCGGAAAAGATAGGAGACCGGTCCGCCCTCCGACTCGAGGAGCCCGCGGAGCTCCACCTTCTTGACACAGATGAGTTCGGAAAAATCGTAGGCCGCCTCGTAGGCGGGCTCGAGCAGCTTGCGGCCGTGGAGGACCGTCCTGGCGTGGGCTTCCGCGAAGGGAAGGCCGTCAACCAGGTGCTCCGCGACCGTCCAGGGGCCCAGGAAAGGCCGCCGCGCCGCCGGGGCGAAGGCCGTCGAGATGGCGTAGCCGCCGCCGCCGTCGACGAGGCTGCCGGCGAGCGAGGCGACGATGCGCGATCGCTCGGCTTCCATTTTTTTTCTAGCGGTCATCTGGTGGCTCCATGAAGGCGCGCTCGATCAGGCGCGCGTAATCCCTCGCGGCGAAGCTCGAGGGGGCGCTTTCCCATATCGTCCTCGATTTCTCGAGCGAACGCGGCAGGTATTCGGATTTGCAGATCTCGTAGATCGGAATGTGGTAGTTCGAAAAGAGCTCCCGGTAGAGGCTGACGCGGGCCAGGCGGTTTTCCGCCTTGGTGAACACGAGGGACCGCACCCGCAGGTCCTTGCGGGATTCCGCGGCGCAGGCGGCGACCTCCGCCAGGATCGCCTCGAGGCCCGCGACGGAGAACAGCTGGAACTCGAGGGGAACGATGACCGCCTCGCTCGAGCGGAGCAGGAGGCGCTCGAGGGCGCCGCTCGAGGGGGAGCAATCCAGGATGATCCAGTCATAGCGATTCTTGAGCGAGGCGAAGGACAGGGAGACCGCGGGGGAAGCCCGGTCGAAATCGGCGTCCGAGAGTTCGCGCCGGAGATTCCTGCGCCGCGTCGGCAGGAGGTCGAGGCCTTTCCGCACGCGCGGCGCGATGTAGTCCGCGGCCTTCGGTTCGCCGCCGGCCGCGGCGGCCGCCACGAGGTCGCCGAAATCACGCCCCTCGGTCCAGCCGAAGAAGAGGCTCAGGTTGCCCTGGGGATCCCCGTCCACGGCCAGGACCTTGAAGCCCGCCCGCGCGAGCCCGGAGGCGAGCTGGACGACCGTGACGGTCTTGCCGACGCCGCCCTTCTGGTTGGCGACGGCGATGATCGTCGCGCCGTCGGCGCCGAACTTCGCACCCATGCTAGTCCGCCGCCTTTCGATAGACCGCGGGCTGGACGTACTCCCAGCGCGAACCGAGCCGCTGGAGGGTCTCGGAATGGCCGATGAAGAGATAGCCGCCGGGTTTCACGCAGGCGTGGAAGGAATCGACGAGGCGGCGCCTGGAGGCCTCGTCGAAGTAGATCATCACGTTGCGGCAGAAAATGACGTCGAAGGAGCCGGAAAAGGGAAACCGCTCCGCCATGAGGTTGAGGCGCTTGAAAAGGACCATCGAGCGAAGGGCGGGCGCGATCTCGTAGCGTTCCGCGTCCAGCCGGCGGAAATAGGCCTCCCGGTAGGGACGCGGCAGCTCCCTGAGCTTGGCCTCGGGATAGACCCCCTCGCAGGCCTCCTCGAGCGCCGCGCGGGAGATGTCCGTCGCGAGGAGGCCGTGGTCGAGGGACGCGAGGTCGGCGCCGAAGAATTCGGCGAGCCTCATCGCGATCGTGTAGACCTCCTCGCCCGTGGCGCAGCCCGCGCTCCAGATCCGCAGGGAGGCGCCCCGCTTGCCCGGCAGGGCCGAGCGGAACGCGGGCAGGACGGAGGCCGCGAGAAAATCGAAGTGTTCGCGTTCCCGGAAAAAATACGAATGGTTCGTCGTGATGCGGTTGATGAGCTCCGACAGCTCGGCACCGGAGCGGTCGGCCTCGACATGGGCGAAGTACGCGGAAAAGCTGTCGAGGCCGAGCTGGCGCACCCGCTTGGTCAGGCGACCCGCGACGAGGACGCGCTTCTGGCTCCCGAGCCGGATGCCGAAACGTTCGTAGAGCATTCCGGCTATGTAGCGGAATTCGCCCTCCGAGAGATCCAGAAGCTCGTTCATCCTTGCCCGCTCCGCCTAGACGGCGGCCTGCTCCACGCGCGCGGCCATGGCCATCTCGTCCCCGCGCGCGATCTTCTCGATGTCGAGGAGGATCTTGACCGCCTCGCCGACCTTTCCCATGCCGAGGATGTAGCGTTCGCGCCCCGAGACCGACTTGAACCGCGGCGCCTCCTCGATCCCGCTCTCGGGGATCTCGAGGACCTCCTCCACCGTGTCTACCACGAAGCCGATGAGCACGCCGTCGATCTCGGTGACGACGATGCAGGTGCGGTCGTCGTAGTCGCGGGCGGACATGCCGAAGCGCAGGCGGAGGTCGACGATGGGTATGACCTTGCCTCGGAGGTTGATGACGCCCTTCACGTAGTCGGGCATGTCGGGCACGGCCGAGATCGATTGGAGCTCGATTATCTCGATGATGTGCTTGATGCCGATGCCGTAGGACTCCTTGGAGATCCTGAAGAAGAGGTACTTGTTAGCCTGGGTGTCCTCGTCGTCGTCCTCGAGGAGATGGTCCTCCTCGCGTCCGCGCGCCCTCGCGTTGTCTCCCATGCCGCGCCTCCTAGAACTTGCCGAAGTTGTCGTCGTCGAGCGAGATGACATCGACCGGATTCGGCCGTCCCGAGCCGATCTTGCCGAGCTTGGCGGGCTGGGGCCTCGACTGACCGCCGCCCACCGGGGCTATCGCCCGGCTCTTCTGCCCGTCCCGCTTGGCGAGCTCGCTGCGGAGCATCTTGAGAACCTCGCCGTCGTCCAGGCGCCGCTCCCCGACGCGGAGCTTGAAGCGGGAGAGCATGCTCTTGAGCTGCTGGGCCTGCGAGGACAGCTCCTCGGAGGCGGAAGCGCTCTCCTCCGCGCTCGCCGTGTTGGCCTGCGTGACCTGGTCGATCTGGTTCACCCCCTGCGTTATCTGCTCGAGTCCGAGGGTCTGCTCCTTCCTGGCGGCGGACACCTCCTCCGCGAGGCCCGCGACCTGCGCGGCGCCCCCGACT
>DAINBW010000227.1:0-5358 GCA_036732745.1 Spirochaetales bacterium
CATGGCCTGCGTCCTCCTGCCCGCGCCCGGCCTCGAGCCCGGGAGCGGCTTCGCGGAGCGCGCGCTCCGGGTCTTCCCGGGCGGCCCCGCCGCGGCGACGGCGGAGGAGCTCCTCGCCCTCGTCGAAGGCGGCGCGGTCCTCACTGGCCGGTCGCGGCGGTCCGGGCCGCGCGGCTGAGACGGGGCGCCGCGGCCCACGGACAGCGGACGCAAAAAAGCCGCCCCTCGCGGGGCGGCCGTTCCGTCGGGGGCGGGATCAGTTCTTCATCGACCTGAGGCCGATGAGGGCGTCGTTCGTCTCCCGGAAGCGCTTCACCACGATGGGGAGGAGCTCCAGGGCAGCCTCGGGATGGGCCTTGAGGAAGGAGTTGAACTCCCAAGAGGCCAGCACGAGGCAGGTCGTATCGCTGACGGCCTTGACGCTCGCCGAGCGGGGGGAGCCGTCGAACACCGCCATCTCGCCCATGATGTCGCCGGGGCCGTTCTCGGCGATCTCCACTTCCTTGCCGGAGGCGTCGGTCTTCTCGATGCGGACGCGGCCGGAGAGGATGATGAAGAGGCCGATGCCGCTCTCGCCCTGCTTCATGAGGTACTCGCCGGGCTTGAAGTTGCGCTCGGTGCAAATGCCGGCGATTCCCTTCAGGTACTTCGGATTGAAATTCTCGAAAAGGCCGACTTTCGCCAGCGCCTGTTCCTTGTCCATTGGTTACGCTCCTTTCCGTCTAGAGTAAGATAGAGGGACTTCGGCGCGTCGTCAAGGACGAGCTCGTCCCGGGCGCTTCGCCGGGATCTTCGGAGCGGCCGCGGCGGCGGGTTTCGCCGGTTTTTTCGCCGGGATCGCGCCGCCGCCGCGGGCCGGTCCTTCGGCGAAGGCGAGCACCTGGGCGGAAGGCCGCATGCCCGCCGCCTCCAGCTTGGCGAGGATCAGCGGAAGGATGGCGTTCTTGAGGGCGGCGAAGTCGTCCTTGTTGAACCATACGCCGAAGAGGATCGAGACGCCGTTCGGGCCGAGCTGGTCGACGAGGAAGAAGGGTTCGGGCTCGGCGAGGGCGAGGGGCGTCGCGGCGGCGGCCGCACGGAGAATCCGCTCGGCGGCGAGGGGATCGCCGCCGTAGGGCAGGGTGAGGGCGATGTCGAGCCGTCTCGTCGGCCAATGGGTCGCGTTGACGATGTTCGACTTGATCATCGTCTCGTTCGGCACGCGCACGAGGCGGTTGTCGAAGGTCCGTATCTTCACGGAGAACATGTCCACCGATTCGACCGTGCCCGTCACCGCGTCGACCTGGATCACGTCCCCGACCTCGAAGGCCTTCTCCGAGAAGAGGAAGAGGCCGGAAATGACGTTCGAGACGGAGGTCTGGGCGGCGAAGCCGATCGCGATGCCCGCGATGCCCGCCGCGCCGAGGACGGCGGTGAGGTCGAAGCCCGCGGCGTTGGCCGCGTTGACGAGGACGATGATCCCGCCGCCGTACTTCACGAGCTTCTCGATGACGTCGCCGAGGCGGTTGCGGATCTTTCGCTTCGTGAACCGACGCGTGGCGAGGAGGCCGAGCCTGACGATGAGGTAGCCTCCGACGAGGATGAGCGCGACGCTCAAGGTTCGTTTCAGGCCTTCGCCGGCGAAGAACTCCCGGACGAGGCCGCCGACCGCTTGCGGATCCATGCGTTCGAGTCTAGCATTCACCCTTCGCGGAGGGAAGCGTTCCATGGGAAAGAAACAACGCGGCGGTTCGGGCGCGGGCAACGGGGCGGGGGAACCGATCGGCGTCCGGCGCGCTTGGGAAGGCCTGGCCGACGGCGAGTCGGCCGAGGGGCAGCGGGTCGACCGCTGGCTCGCCGAGACGGCCCGGGTCGTCACGCGTTCCCAGCTCAAGGCGCGGGGCGCCGTCATCCTCGTCAACGGCAGGGAGGCCAAGCCCTCGCGCCTCCTCAAGCCCGGCGAACGCGTCGCGGTGTCCTGGATCGAGGAGCCGCCCGAGGGCCTCGTGCCCGAGGACCTGCCCCTGTCGGTGCTCTACGAGGACGAGCGGACCATCGTCGTGGACAAGGCCCAGGGCATGGTGACCCATCCCGGCCACGGCAACCGCCGCGGCACCCTCGCGAACGCCCTCCTGGGCCGGCTCGCGGCGGCCGGGCGGGGCGGCGGTCCCGACGCTCCCGAATCCTTCCGGGGCGGGGTCGTGCACCGCCTCGACAAGGACACCTCGGGCGTCATCGTCGCCGCCAAGGATCCCGCCGCGCAGGCCGCGCTCGCGGCGCAGTTCAAGGACCGTACGACGAGGAAAGAGTACCTCGCGGTCACGCGGGGCCTGCCTGAGCCCCCCGAGGGGCGCGTTGAAAACCGGCTCGGGCGCGATCCGCGCGAGCGCAAGCGCTTCGCCGCCGTGCCGGAGGGCGGCAAGGCGGCGGTGACCGACTACCGCGTCCTCGCCGTGTACGGCCGCTACGCCCTCGTTGCCCTGCGGCCCAAGACGGGCCGGACTCACCAACTCCGCGTCCATCTCGCGGGCCTGGGCGCCCCCATCCTCGGCGATCCAATCTACGGGAAGCGGGATCCCGACTTTCCCGCGGCAACCCTCATGCTCCACGCCTTCAGGCTCAGGATCCGGTTGCCGGGCAAGGAAGAGCCGTCGCTCTTCAAGGCGCCCCTGCCGTCCCGTTTTGTCGCCCTCCTGGCCGAGCTCGAGCGGCGCTTCGGCAAAAAAACGCCCGCCTGAGGGGCCCCGGGCGGGCAAACCACGGCGGGCAGGCGGTCGCGCCCAACCCACGGCGGGCGGTCGCTCGCGCCCGGTCCGGCGGGCAAACCACGGCGGGCAGGCGGTCGCGCCCGGTCCGGCTGGCTGTCCGCCCGGCCGCCCCGGGCGGGGAGAAGCCTAGAACCGCAGGACGGTCTTGACGGTCGCGAGCAGGTCTTCCTTTTGGAAGGGCTTGGCGAGGAAGGCGCTGGCGCCCAGCTTCATGGACTCGTCGCGGAGCGGCGCCTCGTCCTGGGTCGTCAGGACGATGACCGGCACCTTGGCCGCCGCCGGCAGGGCGCCGCGGGCCTTGAGGAACTCGATGCCGTTCATTTCCGGCATGTTGATGTCAAGGATGATGCAGTCGAAGGAGGCGTTCTTGAGTTTTTCAAGAGCGTCTTTGCCGTGCTCGGCCTCCTGGACTTCGTGGCCGGCGCCCTTGAGGGCGAGGGAAACGATCTTGCGCATGGTTGAGGAATCGTCGACGGCGAGAAAATTCATTTTACCTCCCACAACGCCGTCGCCGGAACGGGCTCCGGCGCGGCGCGACCCTTTAACTCTAAGCGAGCGGGGGCCGGGCCGCAATGGCGGCCAGGTTGATGGAGGCGCCGGGTGAGGAAGAGGCGAAGGGGCGGGCGTCTCGGAGGCGGCGCCGGCGTGGCGGCGTCCCCGGCGCGGCGGCGCCGCCGGCGGCGGCCCGATAGGGCAGGGCCGGGCTGGGCCGAGGTCCGCGCGCCGGGGCTTCGATCTTGGCCCTTTAAAATGCACGAGCCGCGCTGGCGGCCACCGCGCGGCTCGAATCCCCGAAGGGAGCGCCTGCTCCGTCGGAAAGCCGTCCTTGCGGGCGACCCTCCGTCGGCTCGGCGAAGTCAGTTAGTAGCGGCGGGGACCGTTGGAGCGGAAGCCACCATCGCGGCGGGGCTTGTCCTCCGCCTCGTTGACGCGGAGCTGGCGACCCATGTACTCGAAGCCGTTGAGAGCCTCGATGGCGGCGCGCGCCTCGTCCTCGGTGTTCATCTCGACGAAACCGAAGCCCTTGGCCTTACCGGTGTAGCGATCGACGATGATGTTGACCGAAGCGACCTCGCCGTACTGGGCGAAGAGGTCCCTGAGACCGTTCTCGGTGGTGGCGTAGTTCATGTTGCCGACGTAAACCTTCTTGGACATGCGAAAAACCTCATACATGGCTCGCCGCGCGAGTGCGAGGCGATGCCGGATTCGTCCGCCCATGGCGAACGCGCCCGCGAGTGCGGGCGTACGGCGGCTTTCTGGAGAGCCGTTCAGAGATCCCAACTGACTTCAAGGAGCCGAAAACGGGCGAGGATGGAGAAAGGTGTGTGCTTTCTTTACCTGCTACGTGTGGACCGCGGAGATTCCCCTGCCCGGCCGCCGGGCAGAAGTGCCGCTCCGTGTAGGTACGGACTATGTTGCGGACCCTGTTTTCTACCTTAAACATAGTGAAGGCGAACTCATCCCTCCGAAAGTACGCGGAACCCCATTCGGGATTCCGAATGATACTATAACAATCACCCGAAGAGCCGTCAACCGTAATTCCTATAAAAGCAACGAATTTCCCGAAATCCTTGACAAATAACCACCCATCCGTATAATCGGAACGGACACTTAAAATCGTAGTAGGGGGAACCATGAAGGCCGTATGGTACGTAGCCCTTCCTCTTACTGGTTTGATTCTTGGATGGATGATCCGCTGGCTTTACGCCAGATTTCAACTCGCCGCCGCCGAGCAACAGGCGGAGCGCATTAAGCAGGACGCGGTCAAAGAGGCCGAGGCACAGAAGAAAGAGATCCTGGTAGAGGCGAAAGATCAGCTCATCCGAGACCGGAACCAGCAGGAGCGGGAAATCCGCGAACGCCGCGCCGAACTTCAGCGTTTTGAGCGGCGCACGATGCAGAAAGAAGAGACTCTCGACCGCAAGATAGCGGCCTTGGACAAGCAGGAACAGGTTCTTCAAGCCCGGGAGAAAAGCTCGGTGGAGAAGGAAGAGTTCCTTGCCGGCCAGGAGGAGCGCTACAAGCAGGAGCTCGAGCGAATCTCCGGCCTGACCGCCGACGAGGCCAAGAAGATCATCATCCAGGGCCTCGAGAACGAGGCCAAGCGCGACGCCCAGATCATCGTCAACAAGATCGAGCAGGAAGCGCAGGTCGCCGGCGAGAAGAAGGCCCGCGACATCCTGGTCACGACGATGCAGCGCCTCGCCACCGAGGTCACCACCGAGGTGACGGTCACCTCCGTGAGCCTCCCCTCGGACGAGATGAAGGGCCGCATCATCGGCCGCGAGGGCCGCAACATCCGCACCCTCGAGACCCTCACCGGCGTCGACGTCATCATCGACGACACGCCGGAGGCCGTCGTCATCTCCTGCTTCGACCCGGTGCGCCGCGAGATCGCCCGCGTCTCCCTCGAGCGCCTCATCACCGACGGCCGGATCCATCCCGCCCGGATCGAAGAGGTCGTGCAGAAGGTCACCCGCGAGATCGCCCAGAAGATCTACGAAGAGGGCGAGAAGGTCGTCTTCGACATCGGCCTCCACAACATGGCGCCCGAGCTCATCAAGGCCCTGGGCCGGCTCAAGTACCGGACCAGCTACGGCCAGAACGTCCT
>DAINBW010000228.1:0-5323 GCA_036732745.1 Spirochaetales bacterium
GAAGAGACGCGCAAGGCCGGCTCCGGAGTCCTTGCTCATCGAGGCACCTCCTTCACGCGCCGGAGCCGAACGTCTTCGATGCCATTCGCGACGGAGACAGGCAAGGTGGGCGCCATGGGTTTTGAATTGGTATCGGGTTTTGTCATACCAGAAAGAGTAAAGCATCTCCCTTCCCCGCGCAAATTCCGCCATCGCGAGGGAGCCTCGCGGCCCGCGCGTCGCGCCGACGGGACGGGGCGCCGGAGGTGGGAAGCGGCAAATCCCAGGCCGCGACTTGTGGACCCGGCGATCCTCCCTTACACTTGTCCCAACGGGAAAAACGAGCACGAGGAGCCGGCGAGCATGCACGTGGGCGATTCCGATCTCCGCTACGACGCCTTGTTCAAGACGATGGAAACAGGCATCCTCGTCGCGCGGATCGAGGTGCGCGGAAGCGGCAAGCGCGACCTGCGCCTCATCGAGGCCAACGCCGCCCTCGAAGAACTGTTCCGGCTCGGCGACCGGCAGCTTGTCGGCCGGTTCCTCGGCGATCTCCTGCCGCCCGACCGCCGCGACGCCATCGACCGGATCATCGCGGCCACGAGCGGCTCGGTGAAGCCCGCCGAACGGGCCTTCGACATCCAGCTCGGGTCGGTGGACTACCATGTGGTGCCCTACGCCCCCGCCCCCGGTTTCGTGGCCCTGACCGTGGAGGACATCACCGCGCGGCTCGTCTTTGAGCGCGAACTCGCGGCGGCGAAGAAAACCGCGGAAGAGGCCCTTGAAGTAAAAAGCCGCTTTCTTTCGAACATGAGCCACGAGATCCGCAACCCCTTGAACGGCATCCTCGGCATGGCGAGCCTCCTCGAACACGCGGGGGTCTCCGCGGATCAAAAGATCCTGCTGCGGAACCTCATCGCCTCCGGGGAGCTGTTGCGGGACACCGTCTCGGGCATCCTCGATCTCGTCTCCCTGGAAACCAGACAGTGGCGGATCGAGCTCGCCGAGTTCGCGATTCTTCCCTTCCTCGAGCGGCTGGCGGAAAAGCATCGCCCGAGCGCCGCGCAAAAGGGGCTTGCCCTGGAACTCTCCATCGCCGCGGACCTGCCGACCATCCTGGTCGGCGATCCAAAATCCCTGGGGCACCTTCTCGACAACCTGCTTTCCAACGCGGTGAAGTTCACGGAACGAGGCTCCGTCACGCTGATCGCGGCTCCTGAGGGAGGGAGCTACGGCGATCGGGAGCGGGTGATCGGCTTCGAGGTGCGCGACACCGGCATCGGCATCGAGGACGGCAAGGCGGCGGCCCTGTTTGAACGCTTCGGCCAGCTCGACGCGAGCTATACCAAGCGTTTTGCCGGGACCGGCCTCGGTCTTTCGCTGGTGAAACAGCTCGCCGAGGTCATGGGCGGCTCCGTCCTCGTGCGGAGCGAGCTTGGAAAAGGCTCATCCTTCATCCTGCGCCTGCCTTTCTCGGTCGCCGACGCGACCGCGGCCGCCGACCCGGGGCTTCGCGAAGCGCCATCACGGGATCCGGTGGAAGGTCTCCTCCCCGCCATGGAGGAGGCCGTCGCGGCAGGCGCTGTCCGGCGACTGGAGGTCCTCGTAGCCGAGGACAACAGCGTCAACCGGCTGTACCTCGAAAAAATCCTGCGGCGCGAGGCCTGCGATGTCGTCGCGACGCGGGATGGCCGGGAGGCCCTGCTCCGCTACATGGACAAGCCCTACGATCTCATCTTCCTTGACGTCCAAATGCCCGAGATGGACGGCATTACCTGCTCCGCCCTGATCCGGGAACGCGAGAAGGGCCGGGGCGTCCGTTCGCCGATCATCGGCATGAGCGGCTACAGCTCCGAGGCCGATTTGGGCAAATGTCGGGCCGCGGGGATGGACGGTGTGCTCGTGAAGCCGATCAACGCCGGAGATGTCGCGAAGATCATCGCCCTCGCCGGCGCGGACCGGGACGCCTTGCGCGCCTACCTCGGTCGGCTCGCCCTTTGAGCGGGCGCCGGCCGGAGTTCGCGCTTGACAGGGCGCCGTTCAAGGGAGCACACTGCCCGCCCATGGAAGCCCTCCTCGCCATAGGCGCTGAAGCCCCCCCGCTCGAACGCCTCGCCGCGCGATTGCCGGAGTTCGGCCTCGTCTGCGCCGCCGATTCCGGACTCGACCTGCTGCATGCCTGGGGCGTCGAGCCCGATCTCATCGTCGGCGACATGGACAGCCTCGCCAAGCCCGAACTCCTCGCGGCCTATCCCAAGGCCGAGATCCTGCGCTTTCCTCGCGGGAAGGACGAAAGCGACACGGAAATCGGCCTCAGGATCCTTCGGGAACGCGGCGCGGACCGCATTGTCCTGGCCGGCGGCGGCGGCGGCCGCCTCGACCATCTCCTGGCGATACGCGCCCTGTTCGAGCGGCCCTGCAGGCCGGACGAGTGGCATACGACCGGCGAAGAACTGCGCCTTGTCGCGGATGGGAAACGATATTCCTGGGTGGCGCCGCCCGGCGAGACCGTCTCGGTCTTTCCCTTGGCGGCGGGCGCGGACGGCATGGCTTCCGGCGGCCTGGTCTGGCCCTTGGGTGGCCTATCGTGGGGCCCGGGCGATTTCGGCCTGAGCAACGAAACCTTGGGCGGTCCGGTCTGGGTGGAAGCGGGGAGGGGAGCCCTCCTCGTCGTTCGCCTCCTCGACGCCTCCCCGCGAAGGGAGCCCTAGGCTTCGTCGCTTTCCAGGACGGTCGTCAAACGGGCGAGGGTTTCCCGCGGGTCCTCGACCAGGACGCGGGCGCCGGCGATGAGCTCGGCGATGCCGATTTCGCGCGGGTAGCGGGGAATGATGTGCAGGTGCAGGTGATCGATGCTGGCGCCGGCGACCAGGCCCATGTTGTAGCCGATGTTGTAGCCGCCGGGAGCGTGGCTTTTGTCGAGGGCGCCGAGGCAGCGATCCACGAGCGCGTCGAGCTCGCGACGCTCCTCGGCCGTGAGTTCGCGGATGTCCCGGACATGGCGCTTGGGAAAGAGGATGAGATGGCCGGGGTTATAGGGGTAGAGATTGACGGACACGACGAAATTCGCGGTTTCGGCGGCTATGAGGCGCTCGACCTCTTCGGATCCATCCCGCACGAGGCAGAGGATGCAACCATCGGGCCTTTTGCCCCGCAGGTAGGCGATTTTGTCAAAGTTGAAGAAATACTCCATGGCGCCTTTTATGCCTCCCGGCAATCCTAGCCGATAATCCAAGAAGGCGCCAGCATGGAAAAGCTCGAAAACGCGGCGGGAGGCCGCTCCCTTTCCCTCCTCGTGATCAGGCGGCTTGCCTTTTTGTCCCTCTATACCGCCCTGATCGCCCTTTTTTTCTGGACGGCCGGCAGCTTTCGCCTTTTCCTCGACGAGACCCAAATAATGCTGCTGTCCGTCCTGCGATGGTCCTCGATCGCCCTTTTCATCCTTTCCTTCGCGGCCGCCGCCGGGACCATCGCCGAGGCGGGAGGCCGCTCCCATCCGCGAATCCTGGTCTCGTGGCTGCTGATGGCGGGCGGCGCCGCCGTTCTTTGCCTGGTCTCGGAGGTCCTGATCCTCCTGTCCGAAGGCATAGCCTGAACCACCCCCGGGAGGAACCTGATGGCAGACCTTGAATTCCAGGCGGAACGCCGGCTGGACGGGCTTGAGACCAAGCTCGCCTACCAGGAGCGCACGATAGCCGAACTCTCCGACGCCCTCTATTCGCACGAGCGAAGGCTGGAGCGCCTGGAGAACCTGTTCCGCGAGATGGCCGGCAAACTCAAGGAAGTGGCGGGGGAGGGCTTGCCGCCCCTCCCCGCGAACGAGCGTCCTCCCCACTACTAGGCGTAGGTGTCGATGTTCTCTCCCGTGTCGGGGGCGGGCTCCGGAGGCCTGTAGGGCTCCGGCTCGGGTTCCGGGAGAGGCTCGCTCTCCGGCTGGGCTTCCAGTTCGGGAGCCGCGGGCTGGATCGGGAGCGGGGAGAGGTAGGGATCGAGGGCGCTCTGGATGATTCCTTCCATATGGCGCCTCCTCAAGAACCAAGTCTAACGCTTTTGGCGAAAAAAAACGATCCGGCGCCCTGCCGGATCGTTTTCCTTGGAGAGGCTCCGCGGAGGCGCTTACTTGCCGCTTCCGGTGCCGCCGCCGGAGGCGGAGGCCGAGTACTTGCGAAGCTTGGAGAGGACGTCGGCGGCCTTCGTCTTGACGGGGTTGATGTAATTGCCCGTGGCGATCTTCATGACGGCGCGGATGGCGGCGGGATCCTTGATGCCGCCGTTCTTGTCGGCGATGCGCTCGATGGCGATCAGGGCCTCGAAGGCAAGGCTGTTGTCCGGCTGCAGGACGTCATAGCGGTTCACGATGTAGGAGATCACCTGCGTGACCTCGTCGGAATCGTTCATGCCGATCTTGCCGAGCGACCGGATGGCCGCGGAGAGCACCATGGGCTCGCGGTCGCCGAGGGTGACCTTGACCAGGGCGTCCTTGGAGGCGACGGTGGGGAACTCGCCCAGATACTCGCAGGCCTTTGCGCGTATATCCGGAAAGTCGTTGGTCGGGCGGCCAAGTCCGGCGGAGCGGGTGACGATCATCGTCGTTTCGAGGGCGAGATACTCCAGGGACTTGCGGATATCCTCGTTCTTTCTCCCGCCATCGAGCGCCTGCTTGATGTACTGGAGGGCGACGAGCTTCATGTCCTTGTTCTCGGCCTGGGACTGCTCCTTGATGATCATGGTCTCGAGGGATTCCTGCAGGTAAGCTTCCTCGACGGTCTTCTCGCCGCTCTTGGCGCCGAGGACGAGGCCGAGGCCGAGTATGGCGGCGACGCCGAGGGCGCGGATCGCGCGGTTAGAACGCATCATTACCTCCCGATTCCTATCTTCCAAGTATCGCCATGCTTCTCGAGATTATACAATATCTGCCGTTCGCCCTTGGGGCTCACGGTGATGGCCTTGACGAGGCTCGCGCCCAGGTACTCGATGTCGTCCACCCGGTCGTTCTGGCGCGAGGGAAAGACGACATAGACGAAGTAGTCCTTGAGGGAGCCGAGCTTGATGCCCGCGCGCTTGAGCACCGGGTATTCGGAGATCTTGCCGAGGACGGCCGGATCGGAGTAGTAGGCCTTGTAGTCCTCGGTGAGGAACCCGAGCCAGGCATCGTACTCCTTGCGCTGGATGATCGTGTTGAGGTTCTCGATGAGGGCCTTGATGTCCGCCACGGCCGCGGCCTTGGTCTCGGCGCTCACGGCGGCGGGATCGAAGGGCTTGGGGGCGGCCGGCGCGGGCTCCGCGGGCTTCGGGGCGGGATTGGCCGCCGGGACGGGCGGCGTCGGCTCGACGGGCGCGGGAG
>DAINBW010000229.1:0-5314 GCA_036732745.1 Spirochaetales bacterium
CGGCCCGCGCCGCTTCCGCCGCGGCCGCGGCGCCCGCCGCCGGCCCAGCCCCGGCGGAGACCCCCTCGGCGCTGACGCACTGGCCCATCCAGCTCCACCTCGTCAATCCGCGCGCGCCCCAGTTCGCCGGCGCCGACCTCCTCGTCGCCGCGGACTGCACGGCCTTCGCCCTCGGCTCCTTCCACGCCGAACTGCTCGCGGGCCGCAGCCTCGTCATCGCCTGCCCCAAGCTCGACCAGGGCCGCGAGATCTACGTGGACAAGCTCGCCGTCCTCCTCGAGGGCGCGGCGAGCGTCACGATCGCGATCATGGAGGTGCCCTGCTGCTCGGGCCTCCTCAAGCTCCTCCTGGAGGCGCGGGAGCGCTCGGCCCGGAAGCCGCCCATCGACGCCGTCGTGCTCGGCATCGAGGGAGGCGTCAAGCGCCGCTCGTCGTATTGACCCGCGCGGGCGCGGCGGCGCGCGGCTGCCCCGCCGTCGCGCCCGGGTCCCCGCCGCCCTTCTCCGCGAGCCGGGCCAGGATTTCCTCCTGGCGGTACTCGATCGAGTGGAGCATCCAGAACAGGAAGTGGTTGTGCCGCTCCTGGAGGTGGATCATCCACATGATCTTCATGGAGACCAGGAGGAGGCCGCACTCGAGGGAAAGGATGTCGTCCAGGTTCCCGAGGAGGAAGCGCCCGGCCAGGAGAATGGCCAGGCCGGAGACGAAGACGACGTTCATTAGCTTGCTCATGGTCCGGTTGCCGGAGCCCTCGGCCTTTTCCATGACGTAGCGGATGCGATCCCGCTCGCGGCTGAACGCGGCGACCTCGTCGGAGGCGTCCGCGGCCTCGTGGTGGATGGAGACGGGTACGTAGGCGTCGAGTCGTTTCATGCTGTCCTTTTTTTCGGGCCTCCCTTACTGGATCCCGACTCTTTCGGATGGCCGCTCCGGGGACGAAGCGGTTCGGCGCCGGGCCGATCGGCGGCTAGGCGATGCCAAGCAAGGCCGGCAACGCGGCCACCGAGGGAATGACGGCGTCGGGGGCGGGATCCCGCGGCGCCGAGGCGCCCTTCCCCGTTTCCACGAGGACGGCGCGCGCGCCCACGGCGCGGGCCGCCGCGACGTCGATGGGCGGGTCGTCGCCCACGAAGAGGAGGCGTTCGGGCGCGACCCCCGCGCCGGCCGCGACCAGCAGCGACAGCTCCGCGGAGGGCTTGCCCATCGCGCGCGCCTTCTTGCCGGAAGCCGCCTCGAGCATCGCCGCGAGGGCGCCCGTGTCGAGGTGGAGGAGCCCGTCCTTCCCGACAAAGGTCCGGGCCACGCTGGAGGCGACGAGTTCGGCTCCGCCGGAGAGGTCGCGGAGGAGGGCGTCGAGCTCGGCGTAGGACCAGCGCTCGTCCGCGTCGCCCAGCACGAGGATGTCGGGGGCCTGGCCCGCGGGCGGCTCCTCGGAGGGCGGTGGCAGGTAGGGCATGATCGCGCGGAGGCGCGGGTTCACGAAGGCGCGGATCCTGAGCCCCGGCCGCGCCGCCCGGGCCGCGGCGAGGTAGGACTCGAGGGCGCGGTGGGGCGAAAGGAGCTCGCCCGCGCGGACCTCGATCCCGAAGCCGCGGAGCCGGTCGGCGACCGCCTCCTCCGGCGTGGAGAAGGTGTTCGTCAGGAAACGGACGGGCAACCCCGCGCCCCGGAGCCGCGCGACGGCCTCGGCGGCGCCGGGCAAGGGCTTGCCCGCATGGTACAAGGTGCCGTCGAGGTCGAGGACCACGCAGCCGAAATCGCCCGCCTTCATGGAGGATGCCCGCCCGCCGCCGGAGGCTACTTGAGCCGGTCCGGATTGAGGCCCTCGAGCTCGGGGGCGACGAAGACGCCGTCCTTGCGCACGAGGCGGCCGTCGAACCAGATCTCGCCGCCGCCCCATTCCGGGGTCTGGATCAGGACGAGGTCCCAGTGCAGGGCGGAGCGGTTGCCGTTGAAGCAGTCGTCGTAGGAGTTGCCGGGCGTGAAGTGGATGGAACCCGCTATCTTCTCGTCGAAGAGGGTCTCCTTCATCGGCTTCGTCACGAAGGGATTGACGCCGATCGCGAATTCGCCGACGTACCGCGCGCCCTCGTCGATGTCCAGGACCTTGTTGATGCGCGCGGTGTCGTTGGCCGTCGCCTTGACGATCTTGCCGCCGCGGAATTCGAAGGAGATGTTCTCGAAGCAGAAGCCGTCGTGCTCGCTCGGCGTGTTGTACGTTATGCGACCCTCGACCGAGTCGCGGACGGGCGCCGTGTAGACCTCGCCGTCGGGGATATTGAGGCCGCCGTCGCACTTCACGGGAGGCAGGCCCTTCACGGAGAAGGAAAGGTCCGTGCCCGGCCCGACGAGGCGGACGCGGTCCGTGCGCGCCAGGAAGTCGACGAGGGGATCCATCGCCTTGGACATCTTCGCGTAGTCCATCGTGCAGACGTCGAAGTACCAGTCCTCGAAGGCCTCCTCGCTCATGCCCGCCATCTGCGCGAAGGCGGCGGAGGGGTAGCGGAGGACGACCCAGCGGGTCTTCGGCAGGCGGGTCTCGATGTGGACCTTCTTCCAGACGTGGCGGTTGTAGAGCTCGAGCTTGTCGGTCGGCAGGTCGGACCAGGCGGAGAGGTTGCGGATCGAGGTGAAGCCGATGTAGACGTCCATCTCGGCCATCCGGTCGCGCTCGAACTTGGCCTGGAGCTCCATCTGCGCCTCGGTGGCGCGGCGGAAGAGGGCCCGCTCGACGGTCTTGTCGCGGAGGGTCACGAAGGGGAGGCCGCCGGCGTCGTGCACGGCGTCGACGAGGGCAGCGACGAAGGCCGCCTCCACGTTGTTGTCCTGGATGAGGACCTTCTCGCCGGGCCGGACCTTGGTCGAGTAGGTGACGAGGAGATGGGCAAGCTTCCTTAAGCGGGGATCGATCACGGGATGCTCCTTTTGCGCGCGGCTCGCGCCGCGCCCCGGCCGGCCCCTGGAAAGGGCGGGCGGAGAGGCGGGTCATCGGGAACCGCGCGAGCGTATAGTGTACGAAGAGCGAGCCCGAGCGCAAGTGCCGGCCGGCGGCGCCGTCGCCGCGCGGACCCGGGCCCCGGCGCCTGCGCCGCCGCGGACGGCCTTTCACGGGTCGCCGCGCGGACCCGGGTGCCACCGCGGCCGCGGAGCTCGCCTCCGGCCCTGGCGCCGCCGCGGCCGCGGACGGCCTTCCGCGGGCCGCCGCGGCCGCGGGGCTCGCCTCCGGCCCCGGCGCCTGCGTGGAAGCGGCCCTGGGGGGGCCGGGCCGGCCCCGTTCAGGCCTCCGGCGGAACCGCCGGCGGAGCGGCGTCCGGAACCGCTTCGCCGTCGGGGCAGGTCGCGTCCAGCACGTAGCGGGAGAGGAGGACCTGCACCGAGTCGATCGCCTCGCTGTTCCGCCGCGAAAGGCCGGAGACGGCCAGGGCCGCCGAGGAGATGTCGCCCGCCCGCGCCGATATCCCCGACGCCGCGTCGCGGAGCGCCGCCGTCGCCCGTTCGAGCTCGTCCATCTCCGCGCCGATCGCGCGGGAGCCCTCGCCGAGCTCGAGCGAGCCCTCGCGCACCCGCGCGCTCGCCTCCCTGACGGCGGCCAGCCCCTCCAGGGCCAGGCGCGAGCCCTCGCGCTGCTCGCCGAGGGTGGCGCCGACCTCCGCCTCGAAGGCGCCCAGGTTCCGCACCAGGGCGATCACCGCGGCAAAGGACTCGCGCGCCACGCCGGCGCTGGCGGCGGCCTCCTCGATGGAGCGGCGGATGCCGCCGATGTCGCGCGAGATCTCCTTGGACTGCCGCGCCGCGCTCTCCGCCAGGCCGCGGATCTCGTCGGCGACGACGGCGAAGCCCCGGCCCGAGTCGCCGGCGTGGGCAGCCTCGATGGCGGCGTTCATCGCGAGGAGGTTCGTCTTGGCGGCGATGCCGGAGACGACGGCGTTCGCCTCGCGGAGCTTCTCCGACTGGGCGGCGATGTCGGAGACCAGGGCGACCGCCCGTTCCAGCTTGGTGCCGCCGTCCTCGGAGGCGTGGATCAGGGCGCCGAAGCTCTCGCCGAGCCGGTCGATGCCGGCGCCGATCGACTCCGTGTTGCCCACCATCTCCTCGATCGAGGAGGAGGAGGAGGAGACGCTCTGGGACTGCTTTTCGATCTCGCCGTCCAGGGCGGCTATGGTGCCGGCCATCTCGCGGATCGTCGCCGCCGTCTCCGTCACCCCGGCGCCCTGGTCCTGGACCTGCCGCCCCACCTCGGACGCCGCCCCGAGGACGGCCGCCGCGTCGGCGTCCACGCGCTCCATGCTCTCCCGGAGCTCGCCGCCGACCGCCTGGAGCTCCAGGACCGAGGCGCGCACGGCGCGCATCCGCTCCGCGAAATCGCCCGCCATCCCGTCCAGGGCGCGGGCCAGGTCGCCGAACTCGTCCTTGCGCGCCTTCAGGCCCTCGTCGAGGCTCACGCAGAGGTCGCCCCCGGCGATCCGCGCGGCGGAGTCCGCGGAAAGCCGCAGGGCGCGCGTGAAGTTGCGCGACAGGAGCACGCCGAGGAGGACGGAGACGGCGAAGCCGAGCGCGAAGAGGACGGCCATGACGGCCGTGGAACGGAGGGCGAGCTCCTCGGACTCGGCGGCCAGGAGGGTCGCGCTGCCGACGAAGCCGTCGAGGGTCTTGGAGAGGATCCCGTCGAGCCGCTTGCCCGCGCCGGCCACGAGGGCGGCCGCGGCCGAACTCGCCTGGCCCCGGTCGCCCGATCGGGCCGCTGCCAGGACCTCCTCGACCCCGGCCCGGTACTCGGTCCAGGCAGCGCGGAAGGCCGCCAGCGAGTCCTTGAAGGCCCCCTCCGGCGCCGTGTCGAAGAGGGTCGCCGATTCGTCCTCGACGAAGGCGGCCTTGGAGACGATCTCGCCCTCGAGCTTGGCCGCCGAGCCGCCGAAGGCCAGGCTTTCCACCGCGGCCTCGACCTTGAGCGCGGCGCCGTAGAGGCCGAACATGCGGCCGAGGGGGGCCGTCGTCTCGCGGAAGATCCTCGTCGCCTGGAGGGAGAGCGAGCGGACATAGAGGATGCCCATGCCGCCGGAGGCGGCGCCGAGGAGGGCCACGAGGCCGAAGGCGGCGAGGAGCCGGGAACGCACGTTGAAGCGGGACGCCAAGATGGAACCTCCTGACAACCAAGCGGGCTGCGCAGCCTCGACCCTAGCCTCGCGGACGCGCGGCGTCAATCACCGATTTCCCCTTCGACAAGCAGGAAATCGGAAAACTGATCATCCGGGTGGAAGACACCTTGATCGGCCAGGTGCGCCGGATTCCGGTGGACATGGTGATTCTGGCAAAC
>DAINBW010000230.1:0-5310 GCA_036732745.1 Spirochaetales bacterium
CACCGTAGCCGGCCCGGACGCTCCCGCCCGCGCTGCGTAGCCCTACGTAGCCCCGCGTAACCCCGCGCGGGATTGGCGGAGCTAGGCGATGCCCGCCCCCGCGTAGGAGCGAGCCTTGTTCAAAAGCTCGACCTTGTTCCTGCAGCCGCACTTCCGGTAGATGTTGTAGACGTGGGTTTCCACCGTGCGGGAGGCGATGAAGAGTTTTTCGCCGATCTCCTTGTTCGACAAGCCTTGGACCAGGAGCTCGATGACCTCGGCCTCGCGCGGGCTGAAGGCGTAGTCCGCCATGAAGCGGGGATGCAAACCCTCGCCCAGGCTCGGCTCGGGTCGAGCCCGCCTGAACGCGGAGACCACGAGGAGGAGTCCCCAGGCCAGGCAGAAGACGCCGTTCACCCCGACGGCGATCAGGGCGCTCCCGCCCTGGACCATCCCCGTGACCATCGCGATCCCGAGGAGGGTCAGCAAGGCGAAGAGGAGGGCGCTTAGCCGCAGAAAGGGAAGGACCTCCGACCTGGGCGTGTCCGCCTTGCCGGCCGCCACCCGGCGGGCAGCCAGGAAGGAGGCGAGGGCGATGGCGGCGTTGTAGGCGAGGTTCAGGGCGACGCCCAGGACGGGCGGAGCGCCGGCGAAAAGGCCGGCGATGACGACGGCGGTCGCCGCGGCCGGAAGGAAAAGGGCCGACCTTCCCGCCTTGCCCACGCGGAGCCCCGAAGCCTTGGCGAGATATTGGCTGATGACCGCGATCAGGACAATGGAGATGGCGGTCCTGAAATAGGCAAAGGCCGCGCTCAAGCCCGGTATGGGCCGCTCGAGATAGCGCATGTTGAAAAACGCGAAGGTTTGCAGGAAGGAAAAAACCGCGTACATGCCGATGTACCAGAGATAGAGCGCGCGCCAGGACTCTCTTCTCCGGAGCCAAGCCAACAATTCCGCGCCGAAACCGGCAAAAAGGAGGGCGAAGGAGATCATGTTCAACCAAAGTGCGACGTGGATCATCGGCGGCGTTCTCCCTCCCGGCATTGTGACGGGGCAGGCCGCGCGAGCGCAAGGGTTAAGCACTGGTCAGATACATTTAGACAACTAGCGCCGAGCCGCGCAGCGGCTCGCGTCCCCGCCGCTGCCGCCAAGCCCAAAGTGGGGGTGCCGGAGAAGCCCGGAGCGCGCCTTTTTGAAAAAAGGCGCGCGAGGACTTCGTAGGCAGGGGGAGCCGCGTGATGGCCCGCGCGCGCAGCGCCGCGTCCGTCTCCGCGCTCCCCCTTTAACAAAAAAGAAGGCCGCCCCCGCACGGGAACGGCCCTCTCGTCGTGTCTCTTCTTCCGGAAGGAAAACCGGCTTGCGCGGTTTTCCTTCCGGCCTCTCCAGCTCCGGCTTAACCGGCGCGCCGCAGGCGGCCCGGTTCAAGCCGGAGCGTCAGCGGGCGCCGTTCCTTAGAACGGACGCTCGCTGAGATATTTGTACTCCTTCCAGCGCCGCTCGACGAGGACCTGCTCCTTCTTGAGGAGGTCGGCCGCGCGGGCCGGGTCGGCGTCGCGGAGCGTCTTGAAGCGCACCTCGGAGTACATGAACTGCTCGATCTTCGAGAAGTCCGGCTCCTTGGAGTCGAGCTGGAAGGGGTTCTTGCCCTCGGCCTTGAGGCGGGGGTCGTAGCGGTAGAGGGGCCAGATGCCGGCGTCGGCCGTGAGCTTCTGCTGGTTCATGCCCTTCATCATGTCGATGCCGTGGTTGATGCAGTGGCTGTAGGCGATGATGATCGACGGACCGTCGTAGCTCTCCGCCTCGCGGAAGGCCTTGAGGGTCTGCATCATGTTCGCGCCCATCGCGATCTGCGCCACGTAGACGTAGCCGTAGGACATGGCGATCATGCCGAGGTCCTTCTTGGCGACGTCCTTGCCCGCCGCGGCGAACTTGGCGACGGCGCCGAAGGGGGTGGCCTTGGACATCTGTCCGCCGGTGTTCGAGTAGACCTCGGTGTCCATGACGAGGAGGTTCACGTTGCGGCCGGAGGCGATGACGTGGTCAAGGCCGCCGAAGCCGATGTCGTAGGCCCAGCCGTCGCCGCCGAAGATCCAGACGGACTTCCTGACGAGGCCTTCGTCCGCGACGGAGGCGAGGTTGGCCGCCCAGCCTTCCTTGACGGAGGCGAGGGCCTTCTTGAGCTCGACGACGTCGGCGCGCATGGCCTCGATCGCCTCGTCGGAGTCCTGCGCGTTGGCGAGGATCTTGTCGGCGAGGGCGGCGGGGATGCCCTTGCCCTTGTAGGCGGCGACCATCTCGCGGGCGTACTGGGCGGTCTTGTCGGCCGTCATGCGCATGCCCATGCCGAACTCGGCGGCGTCCTCGAAGAGGCTGTTGGACCAGGCCGGTCCGCGGCCGTCGGCGCGCTTGGAGTAGGGCGTGTTGGGCAGGTTGCCGCCGTAGATGGAGGAGCAGCCGGTGGCGTTCGCGATCATCGCGCGGTCGCCGAAGAGCTGGGTCATCAGCTTGACGTAGGGCGTCTCGCCGCAGCCGGCGCAGGCGCCGGAGAACTCGAAGAGGGGCTGCTTGAGCTGGCTGCCGACGATGGTGCCGAGGTTGAGCTTCTTCGGGTCGGGGTTGGGGAGGCTCATGAAGAACTCCCAGTTCTTGACCTCCTCGGCGCGGAGCGGCATCTGGGGCTCGAGGTTGATCGCCTTGCGCTCGGGGTTGGCCTTGTCCTTGGCGGGGCAGGTGTTGCAGCAGACGCCGCAGCCGGTGCAGTCCTCGGGGCTGACCTGGACGGTCACCTTCTGGCCGGCGAACTCCTTGAGGGCGGGCTTGGCGTCCGCGCTCTTCCAGGTCTTGGGGGCCTTGGCGAGGAGGGCGGGGTCGTAGGCCTTCATGCGGATGACCGCGTGGGGGCAGACGAGGGAGCACTGGCCGCACTGGATGCAGAGCTCGCTGTTCCAGACGGGGATCTTCTCCGCGATGTTGCGCTTCTCGTACTGGCTCGTGCCGGTGGGGAAGGTGCCGTCGTCGGGGAGCTGGCTGACCTTGAGCTTCTCGCCGCGGGCGGCGATCATCTCGCCGATGACTTCCTTGACGAACTTGGGCGCGTCGGCGGTGTAGGGGGCGACCATCTTGGTCGTGGAGTCGACGGCGCCGACCTTGACCTCGCGGACCTCGGAGAGGGCCATGTCGATGGCCGCGATGTTCTTCGCGACGACGTCGGCGCCCTTCCGGGAGTAGGTCTTCTCCGTGTACTTCTTGATGAGCTTGACGGCCTCCGCCTCGGGGAGGACGCCGGAGATCTTGAAGAAGGCGGTCTGCATGACCGTGTTGATGCGGTTGCCCATGCCGGCCTTCTCGGCGATCGCCATGCCGTCGATCACGTAGAAGCGGAGCTTCTTGTCGACGATGCGCTTCTGCACCTCCACGGGGAGGTGGTTCCAGACCTGGTCGGCCGCGTAGGGGCTGTTGAGGAGGAAGACGCCGCCTTCCTTGGCGTTCGCGAGCATGTCGAGCTTCTCGAGGAAGCCGAACTTGTGGCAGGCGATGAAGTCGGCCTTGGAGACGAGGTAGGGCTTGTCGATCTTCTTGGGTCCGAAGCGGAGGTGGGAGATCGTGTAGGTGCCGGACTTCTTGGAGTCGTAGACGAAGTAGCCCTGGGCGGAGTTGTCCGTCTCGTCGCCGATGATCTTGATGGAGTTCTTGTTCGCGCCGACGGTGCCGTCCGCGCCGAGGCCGTAGAAGAGGCACTCGACGACGCCGGGGGCGTCGAGCTGGAAGTGCTCGTCGTAGGCGATGCTCGTGTTGGTCACGTCGTCGACGATGCCGACGGTGAAGTGGTTCTTGGGAGCGGGCTTCTTGAGCTCGTCGAGGACGGCCTTGGCCATCGCGGGGGTGAACTCGTAGGAGCCGAGGCCGTAGCGGCCGCCGATGACGGTGGGCCAGGCCTTGAAGTGGCTGGCGCCGGCGCCCATGGCCTCGCCGATGGCGGTGCGGACATCCTCGTAGAGGGGCTCGCCGATGGCGCCCGGCTCCTTGGTGCGGTCGAGGACGACGATGGACTTCACGGTGGAGGGAATGGCCTTGATGAAGTGCTCGACGGAGAAGGGGCGGAAGAGGCGGACGATGACGGCGCCGACCTTCTCGCCCTTCTGGACGAGCTGCTCGACGGTCTCCTTGACGACGTCAGCGCCGGAGCCCATCACGATGGCGACGCGCTCGGCGTCGGGGGCGCCGACGTAGTCGAAGAGCTTGTACGCGCGGCCGGTGAGCTTGGCGAACTTCTCCATGGTCTTCTCGACGATGGCGGGCACCTTGTCGTAGTACTTGTTCGCGGCCTCGCGGGCGGTGAAGTACACGTCGGGGTTCTGGCTGGTGCCGCGGATGGCGGGGTTCTCCGGGTTGAGGCCGCGGGCGCGGTGGGCGCGCACGAGCTCGTCGGAGATCATCTGCCGCATGAGGTCGTAGGAGAGCTCCTCGACCTTGGAGACCTCGTGGGAGGTGCGGAAGCCGTCGAAGAAATGGAGGAAGGGGATGCGCGCCTCGAGGGTCGCCGCGTGGGCGATGAGGGCGGTGTCCATGACTTCCTGGACGTTGTTCGACGCGAGCATGGCCCAGCCGGTCTGGCGGGCGGCCATGACGTCCTGGTGGTCGCCGAAGATGGAAAGGGCCTGGGCGGCGACGGCGCGGGCGGCGATGTGGAAGACCGCGGAGGTGCACTCGCCGGCGATCTTGTACATGTTCGGGATCATGAGGAGGAGGCCCTGGGAGGCGGTGAAGGTCGTCGTGAGGGCGCCCGTCGTCAGGGCTCCGTGCACGGCGCCGGCGGCGCCGGCCTCGGACTGCATCTCGACGACCGAGGGGATGGTGCCCCAGATGTTCTTGCGACCCTGGGCGGAGTACTCGTCCGAGAGCTCGCCCATGGGCGAAGACGGAGTGATCGGGTAGATCGCGATGACCTCGCTCACCGCGTGGGCTACGTGGGCCGCGGCGGTGTTGCCGTCGATCATCACCATGTTCTTCGTATCGGGCATACGGATTCCTTGAAAAGATGGGGATGGGGATTGGGGGCTCGATCGGAGCCGTTCATATAGTAAAACTATTCGATTTTTTGTTCAATACGCGCGGCCCGACTCGCTATGAAAATATCGACTCGGGCCGCTGTTTTTGTCGGCGAAACGGTGGCCGGGCGCTTGGGCACGGCCGGGCGATGGGGGATCGGAGAGATTTGGGGGCCCGGCGGCCCGCCCCGGCGGGGGGATGGGCGGGGGCCCTGAGGGGGCGGTGGCCGGGCCGGCGGCCGGGCTAAATCGAAAAATCGCTCCCCGCGACGCGGCGTTCCTC
>DAINBW010000231.1:0-5309 GCA_036732745.1 Spirochaetales bacterium
AGGATTTGCCGGCGAGTTCCGGTTTGTGGTCGGCGACGGGCCGGAGGCGGATGGCCCCGCCCCGCATCTCCACCCGGACGACCGAGCCGGGCCCGAGCCTTCCCGCCAGGATTTCCTCGGCGAGGCGGTCCTCCACCTCGGCCTGGAGGAGGCGCCGCATGGGCCGGGCGCCGTAGGCGGGCTCGTAGCCCTTTTCCGCGAGCCAGTCGCGGGCCGCGGGGCTCACCTCGATGGCGATGCCCTTTTCCGCGAGGCGCCGGCCTAGTTCGCCGACGAGGAGGTCAAGGACATCGCGGACCTCGGGCCGGGTCAGGGGCTTGAACACCACGATGTCGTCCACGCGGTTCACGAACTCCGGATTGAAGCGGCGCTTGAGCTCCGCCAGGGCCGCGGAGCGCACCTCGGCATAGGACAGGAGTCGGTCCTCCGGCTTGAAGCCGAGGCCTCCGGTGGAGATTTCCCGCGCGCCGGCGTTGCTCGTCATGATGACGACGGTGTTGCGGAAGGACACCGCGTGGCCGAGGTTGTCGCGGAGCTCGCCCTCCTCGAGGAGCTGGAGGAGGATGTTGAAGACCTCCGGATGGGCCTTCTCGATCTCGTCGAAGAGGACGACGCTGTAGGGGCGCCGCCGGACCTTCTCCGTGAGCATGCCGCCTTCGTCATAGCCGACGTAGCCGGGCGGGGCGCCCACGAGGCGGGCGGCGTTGTGCCGCTCCATGAAGTCCGACATGTCGATGCGGATGAGGGCTTCCTCGGAGCCGAAGAGCCGCTCCGCGAGGCATTTGGCGACGAGGGTCTTGCCGACGCCGGTCGGCCCGAGGAAGATGAAGGAGCCCAAGGGGCGGCGCCCGTCGGAGACACCCGCGCGGGAGCGGCGGACCGAGGAGGCGACGGCGGCGACGGCCTCCTCCTGCCCGACGACGCGGCGGTGGAGGTCCTCCTCCAGGCGCAGGAGGCGCTGGGCCTCGTTCTCCGCCAGGCGGCCGAGCGGGATGCCCGTGGCCTCGGAAAGGACGAAGCGCAGGTCGTCCTCGTCGACCGCCGCTGGCCCTCCCCTGCCGCCGGATTCCCACTCGAGCTTGAGCGCGTCGAGCCGCTGCTTCAGGCGCCGCACGTGGTCGCGGGCCTCGGCGGCCTTCTCGTAGTTCTGGGTCGAGACGAGGGCGAGCTTCTCCTCCGTCAGGCGTCGGATCTCCTCCTCGATGTCGGCGAGCTCGGGCGGGCGCGCGGGGCTCGCCACCTTCTTGAGGGCGCCGGCCTCGTCGAGGAGATCGATCGCCTTGTCCGGCAGGAAACGGTCGGCCAGGTAGCGCCGGGACAGCTCCACGGCGGCCTCCACGGCGGCCTTGGAATAGGCAACGCCGTGGTACTCCTCGTAGCGGCCCTTGACGCCGTCGAGGATCTCCAGGGTCTCCGCGGGGGTCGGCTCCCGGACCACGACGGCCTGGAACCTTCGCTCCAGGGCGGCGTCCTTCTCGAAGTACTTGCGGTACTCGTCGAGCGTGGTCGCGCCGACGCACTGGATCTCGCCGCGGGACAGGGCGGGCTTGAGCATGTTGGAGGCGTCGATCGAGCCCTCGGCGGCGCCGGCGCCGATCACGGTGTGGATCTCGTCGATGAAAAGGATGACGTTGCCCGAAAGAACTATTTCCTTCATTATGCGCTTGAGGCGCTCCTCGAACTCGCCGCGGTACTTGGTGCCGGCGACGACGGAGGCGATGTCGAGCGCGAGGAGGCGCTTGCGGGCCAGGTCCGGCGGGGCGTCGCCGCGGGCGAAGCGGAGGGCCAGGCCCTCCACGATGGCGGTCTTGCCGACGCCGGGCTCGCCGACGAGGACGGGGTTGTTCTTGCCGCGGCGCGCGAGGATCCGGATGACCCGGCCGATCTCCCGCTCGCGCCCCACGACGGGGTCGAGCCTGCCCTCGCGGGCGAGGGCGGTGAGGTCGCGGGCGTGCTCGTCGAGCAGGGGCGTCCGGGCCGAGGCCGCGGGACGAGGGAGGGGCCCCGGGGACGAGGCGGGCCGGCGTTCGTCGGGACGGCGCTCCTCGGGCGGGCGCTTTTCCTCGGCCGGGGAGGATTCGCCGAGGAGCCGGACGGCGGCGCGCAGCTGCTCGTAGTACACCCCGAGCCGGGCCAGGTAGCGCTCGAAGGCCGAGCCCTGTTCGCGGGCGGCCGCGATGACGAAGTGCTCGGTGCCGATGTAGTCCGAGTTCGCCATGTTCGCCTCTTCCGCCGCCGTCTCGAGCAGGTTGCGCACCCGCCGGGAGAGGGGGAGGTCGCCGAGGACAAAACCGGCGCGCTTGCGGTCGAAGGAGCGCTCGAGGGCGTCCTGGAGCTCCATGGGGTCGATCTTCAGGCTGCGGAGGGTCTTGTAGCCGAGCCCCTCGCCTTCCCTGACGAGCGCGAGGATGACATGTTCGGGCTGCAATTGGTCCGCGCGGCTCCGCTTCGCCTCTTCCTGGGCGAGGGTGGTGAGGACTCGCTGCGCTCGATGGGTCAGGCCCTTGAACATCATTCCCCTCCCGCTTTCAATTCTAATCCGGCGACGGCCTCTCCCGCCAGCCTCGCGCGCAGCCGATCGGCGGAGTCGAGCCTGGACAGGCCGCGGCTTCCCGGCTTGCCCGGGGCCGCGGCGGGGCCGCGGGAACGGAGGGCGAGCCCGCCGGGGCCGAGGCCGCCGAGCAGCCCCGCGAGGTCGGCCGGTTCGGCGCCGACGACGACGCCCGCCAGGAGGCCGAGACGGAGCGCGGACAGCTGGGCGGCGCCCTCGGCGGCGGACAGGAAGCGGCAATAGCGGAGGGTCCCGAGGGCGCGGCCCGCGATGTCGAGGAGCTCTTCGCGGCGGGAGGCGAGGAGCTCGGCCCGCGCGCGCCGCTCCGCGGCCACAAGGCCGCGGACGGCCATTTCAAAGCCCGCCGCGAGCTCCTCCTCGGAGAGGCCGTAGGCGCGCTCGGTCGAAAGCTCGTAGAGGTCGCCGGCCGAGCCCGTCTCCGCGCCGTAAAAGCCGCGGAGCGCGAAGCCCGCGGCGAGCGCCGGGCGGAAGGCGCGTTCGGCTAGGCCGGAGACGGCCAGGGCGGGCAGGTGAAGGCAGGCGCCGAGGACGGCGCCGAGGCCGCATTCCTCGAGCCGGGAGGCGAGATAGCCGAAATCCTCGTCGAAGGCGAAGGGCAGGCCGGCGGCCTCGGCCGCCAGTTCGAGGCGCCGGGCCTGGCGGGTCGCCTCGTCCAGGGCCGCCGCCGCGTGGAAGCCCGCGAGGCGCGCGCGGAGCCTGAGATGGTCGGCCTCGTCGAAAAGGCAGTAGAGGGATCCGGACAGGGCGACAAAGGCTTCGGGCTCGGCGGCGTAGGCTCGCGAGAGGTAGCCGGCCTCGACGAGGGCGCGGCGGCCCGAATCGCCCGCCGCGGCGAGGGGCTGGAGGCTCCAGTCGGGCCTGCCGCCGAACAGCGCGCGCGCGCGTTCGCGCGAGGGCGAGGGGCCGGCGGCGCGGCCCGGAAACACCAGGTCCGGCCAGTTGCGGGAGATCCGGACCTCGGTCCAGAGGACGACGTCGCCCTCGGGCCCCTCGCGGCCGGCCAGATCGAAGGCGGCCGCGCCGGGCAGGGGCAGGAGGGCCCCGCGGGCCGCGAGTCCGTCGCGCAGGGAGGCGGCGAGTTCGTAGTCCTCCGCCGCGAGGGCGGCGGCGAGGCGGGAGGAGAGCGCTGCCGCCTCCAGCGCGTCGGCCGGGGGGGAGAGCGGCGC
This sequence comes from Spirochaetales bacterium, assembly GCA_036732745.1. Taxonomy (GTDB): domain Bacteria; phylum Spirochaetota; class Spirochaetia; order Treponematales; family Rectinemataceae; genus JAEUJG01. The sequence goes on from DAINBW010000231.1 coordinate 3,739, forward strand.
GGCCGCCTCAGACGTGGCCGCATCAGCGGCGGGCGGCCCGTCGCGGCGGCCGCGATAGAAAGGCGGCCGCCGGCGCGCGCGCAGGCTCCGGCCGAGCTCGGCGCGGAAGGCCGAGGCGCAGGAGGCGCAGCCCAGGCGGCCCTCGCGGCGCAGTTCCTCGACGCCGAGGCCGCAGGTCGGACAGGCGGCGGCCGGGGCGGCGCCAGCCTCGGCGGGCGGATCAAGGAGCTCCTCGATCCGCAGCTCCAGGCGGCCCTTCCCGGCGGAGAGCCCGCGCCCCTTGGCGCATTCGGCGCAGAGGGCGAGATCCTCGCTCGAGTCGCCGCGGCTTCGGCGGATAAACAGCACGGCGTCGCGCTCGCCGCATAGTGCGCAGATCATCCGGCTCACTATAGTCGAAGGGACTTTAAAAGTATAGATTCGAAGGGTAGGATACTCGCCCACCGGAGGTTTACGATGTCGACAAGAACCCTCAAGATAACCGTGGCGGCCCTCGCGGCGGCCCTTTCCCTCGCGTCGCAGTCCCTTGCCGCCCAGACCGCGGGAGCGAAGCCGATCCGCCTCGGCGCGCTCAAAGGGCCCTCCGGCATCGGACTCATCCGGCTCTTCGAGGCGCCGCCCGCCGTGCCCGGCGGCGCCGCCTTCGAGGCGATCGCCGTGCCGAGCGCCGACGTCATGACGGCCAAGCTCGTCTCCGGCGAGTACGACCTGGCCACCCTCCCCCTCAACGTCGCCGCCAAGCTCCGCTCGGCGGGCATCCCCGTCACGCTCGCCGCCGTCATCGGCGACGGCATGGTCAAGCTCCTCAGCGCCGATCCCGCGCTCGCCTCCCTGGCCGACCTCAGGGGCAAGGAGCTCTACGTCGCCGGGCAGGGCGCGACGCCCGACTACCTCATGCGGCGCCTCCTCAAGGAGGCCGGCCTGGATCCCGACAAGGACCTCCGCCTCTCCTACTCCCTGCCCTATCCCGAAATGGCGGCCGCCCTCGCCGCGGGCAAGATCAGCCACGCCGTGCTGCCGGAGCCCTTCGCCACGGTGGCGACGATGGCCAATCCCGCCCTCAAGGCGCCGGTGGACCTCGGCGCCCTGTGGACCAAGGCGACCGGCCAGCCCTCCTATCCGATGACCGCCCTCGTCGTGACCGAACGTTTCGCCGCCGAACGCCCGGAGGCCCTGCGCGCGGTCCTGGCCGCGGCCAAGGATTCCCTCGCCTGGGTGAAGGCCGATCCCGCCGCCGCGGGCCTCCTCGTGGAGAAGCACGAGCTCGGCCTCAAGGCGCCGGTCGCCGCCAAGGCCATCCCCCGGAGCGCCTACGTCTACGTCCCGGCGCCCGCGGCCCGTCCCGCCGTCGAGGCCCTCCTCAAGGTGTTCCTCGAGACCGCGCCGGCCTCCGTCGGCGGCAAGCTCCCCGACGGAGCCTTCTACGGCGCCTACTGACGCGGGCCGGGCCGGAGCGCCCGCGGCTCCGGTTTCGCCCACCGCGCGCACGGTCCGTCCCGGCTCCGCCGCGCCCGCGGCCGGCCGCGCGGGACCGCCGCGGCTCCTCGTCGCGGCGATCTCCACGCTCCTCC
>DAINBW010000232.1:0-5302 GCA_036732745.1 Spirochaetales bacterium
TAGGTCTTGAACACCCGGCAGACGTACATGGGGCCTGCTCCCGCGTCCGGGGCGCGGCGAGCCGACGGCCTACGGCCTCATGATCGCGCCCGACCGGGACGCGGGAGCAGGCCCCATGTACGTCTGCCGGGTGTTCAAGACCTAGCCCCGGAGGGCAAGCCGCAAGTCCGGCCGCCCTCGGCTCAGCCCTGGTGGCCCTGCTCCAGGTCGGAATCCTTGCCGCCGAGCCGGCGATAGCGATCTTCCTTCGCGTCGATCTCCGTCTCAAGGGCCTTGATCCGGGCCAGGAGGTCGACGACGGCCGGGTCGCCGACCGAAACGGAAGGCTCGCCCCGCTCGGACAGCGCCGCGTAGACCAGGGCGCCGAGCTGGGCGGTGGTCTTTTCGGCCTGGCTGCGCAGCTGCACGATCTCTATCTTGAGGACGCCCATCTCGCCCCAGACCTGGGCCTGCTCGCTCGCCTTGGAGACGAAGTCCCTGGACGCGACGATGCCCTTGTTGATGATGTCCTGCATCTTCTCGGAAAATTTCATGCGTTCCTCCGTCGCCTAACCATAGCGCGCTCCGGCCGCCGCGACCAGTGCCGGCCGGCCCCGGCCGAGACCGCCGGCCGAGACAGCCGACCGGCGCCGTCCGGGACCGCAGGCCTTGCGACCATCGGCGCGAAGGATTAGGCTTCATGCCGGAGGAACCCAATGGAACTCTTCGCCATCCTGCTCGTCGTCGCCCTCGCGTGGTGGGGCCTGTGGGCGCTCATCGCGCTCGCCAAGAAGGCCTTCGCGATGCTCGTTTTCCTCGTGATTTCCGGCGCCGCCTTCGGCTTCATCGCCTATGGCGTGGGCTTCGGCCCCGAGGGCTCCTATTTCGCCCTCGCCCTCTTCCTCATTCCCCTCCTCATCCTGCCGCCCATGGTCAGGATCGTCACCGAGTACGAGCGCGGCATCCTGTACCGCCTCGGCCGCATGAGCGCCATCCTCACGCCGGGCCTGAACCTCGTCTTCCCCCTCGGCATCGACATCGTGAGGAAGGTCGACATGCGCACCTTCACGATCGACGTGCCCAAGCAGGAGGTCATCACCAAGGACAACGTGCCCGTCCTCGTCGACGCCGTCGTCTACTTCAACGTCTTCGATCCGGCGCTCGCGATCAACAAGGTCGCCGACTACGCGAAATCGACGAGCCTCCTCGGGCAGACCATCCTCCGCTCCGTCCTCGGCGAGCACGAGCTCGACGAGATGCTCTCCAAGCGCGGCGAGCTCGGCCAGATCCTGCAGAAGCTCCTCGACGTCGCCACCGATCCCTGGGGCATCAAGGTGACCGCGGTGGAGATCAAGGCGGTGGAGCTCGCCGAGTCGATGAAGCGCGCCATGGCCCGCCAGGCCGAGGCCGAGCGCGAGCGCCGGGCCAAGATCATCGCCGCCGAGGGCGAACTCCAGGCGAGCGAGAAGCTCACCCAGGCCGCCGCCGTCATCGGCACCGAGGCCGCCGCCCTCCAGCTCCGCTATCTCCAGACGCTGACGGAGATCGCGGTGGAGAAAAACTCGACGATCCTCTTCCCCCTGCCCATGGAACTGCTTCGCTATTTCGAGTCGCAGGGCAAGCCCGCGCGCTGACCGTTTCGCCCATCGGAACGCATGACGCTTGAGGCCCCTTCCGTTCGCGGAAGGGGCTTTTTATGCGACGTAGGGTTTCACGCCGCGATCCGCCGCGGGAAAAAGAAAATTTAAAGCTTGATCTCGGCTTGACAGGGGGGAGTTGGGCTACTATATCCTGTAGCTGGATTTCAGAAACGCCGCTACCTGTAGTAGGGCATAAGCAGTTTCCATACCAAATAGGTGAACGATGCGCTGTCCCCATTGCGGAAGTATCGATGACAAGGTGATCGATTCGCGAACCCTCGCGAACGGCGAAAGCATCAGGCGCCGACGCGAATGCGTCTCCTGCGGCTTCCGCTTCACGAGCTACGAGCGCATCGAGGAAAAACCCCTCATGGTGGTCAAGCGGGACGGCCGGCGCGTGCCCTTCGAGCGGCAGAAGCTCGAGCGGGGCGTCATCCGCGCCCTCGAGAAGCGCCCCATCTCCCAGCTCTCCATCGAGAACCTCGTCAACGAGATCGAGGACGAGGCGGCGATGAAGGGCAAGACCGCGAACGAGATTCCCAGCGTCGAGCTCGGCGAGATGGTCCTGCGGCGCCTCTTCGACCTCGACAAGGTGGCCTACGTGCGCTTCGCCTCGGTATACCGGAAATTCGAGACCATGGACGAGTTCCTCATGGAAATAGAACGTCTCGGCGCGGACGCGCGGGAAGGGAGAGCCTGATGGCAGGACAAGAGGTGTTCCCGGAGTGGAAAACCTTCCTCGGAACCGGCGAGACGGGACCCGTCCGCTATGTCGCCAAACGCTCCGGCGAGGTCGAGCGCTACGAGCGGATCAAGATCGCCGCGGCGGTGGCCAAGGCCTTCGAGGCCGTCGGCGAGGCCGGCGGCGAGGGGCACGCGGCCCGGGTCGACTCCGTCGTCGCGGCCACCGAGCGCCGGCTCCGCGCGCTCATGGCGGCGCGGCACCAGAATTCGATCCCCGCGATCGAGGAGATCCAGGACCTCGTCGAGGAGGCCCTGGTCGAGGCCGGCGAGGCCAAGACCGCCAAGGCCTACATCCTCTACCGCGCCAAGCACGAGGCCCTGCGGGACTCGCGCCGCCTCCTCCTCGACATCAACACGACGATGGACGGCTACCTCTCGCAGGCCGACTGGCGGGTCAAGGAAAACGCGAACGTCAACTATTCGCTCGGCGGCCTCATCCTCCACAACTCCGGCACGATCACGGCCAACTACTGGCTCAAGAACATCTACCCCGAGGAGGTCGCCGAGGCCCACCGCGACGCGGACTTCCACCTCCACGACCTCTCCATGTTCTCCGGCTACTGCGCCGGCTGGTCCCTCCGGCAGCTCATCTCCGAGGGCCTCGGCGGCGTGCCCGACAAGATCAGCTCCAAGCCCGCGCGGCGCCTGTCGACCCTCGTGCAGCAGATGGTCAACTTCCTCGGCGTCCTCCAGAACGAGTGGGCCGGCGCCCAGGCCCTGTCGTCCTTCGACACCTACCTCGCGCCCTTCGTCAAGAAGGACGCGATGAGCGAATTCGAGGTGCGCCAGTGCCTCCAGAGCTTCCTCTTCGGCGTCAACACGCCGAGCCGCTGGGGCAGCCAGGCGCCCTTCACCAACGTCACCCTCGACTGGACCTGCCCGCCCGACCTCAAGGACCGGCCCGGCGTCGTCGGCGGCGCGGAGATGCCCTTCACCTACGGCGACTGCCAGGAGGAGATGGACCTCATCAACAAGGTCTTCATCGAACTCATGCTGGAGGGCGACTCCGAGGGCCGCGGCTTCCAGTATCCCATCCCGACCTACAACGTCACCAAGGACTTCGACTGGGATTCGCCCAACGCGCGGCTCCTCTTCGAGATGAACGCCAAGTACGGCACGCCGTACTTCCAGAATTTCGTCAACTCCGACCTCGACCCGGGCGACGTGCGCTCCATGTGCTGCCGCCTCCAGCTCGACAAGCGCGAGCTCAGGAAGCGCGGCGGCGGACTCTTCGGCTCCGACGAGCTGACGGGCTCGGTCGGCGTCGTAACGATCAACATGCCGCGCATCGGCTACCTCTCCAAGGACCGCGCGGAATTCTACTCGCGCCTCGACCGGCTCATGGACGTGGCGGCGCGCTCCCTCGTCGTCAAGCGCAAGGTCGTCACGCGGCTCCTCGACGGCGGGCTCTTTCCCTACACGAAGCGCTACCTCGGCACCTTCGACAACCACTTCAACACGATCGGCCTCGTGGGCATGCACGAGTGCGCGCAAAACTTCCTCGGGGCCGAATTCGGCATCGAGACGGAGGAGGGCAGGGCCTTCGCCCTCGAGGTCCTCGGGCACATGCGCAACCGCCTCCAGGACTACCAGGAGAAGACCGGCGAGCTCTTCAACCTCGAGGCGACGCCGGCGGAGTCCACCTCCTACCGCCTCGCCAAGCACGACAGGGAGCGCTGGCCCGACATCATCGCCTCCGGCGAGCGCGAGCCCTACTACACGAATTCGAGCCAGCTGCCCGTGGGCCGGACGGACGACATCTTCGACGCCCTCGACCACCAGGAGGAGCTCCAGGCCAAGTACACGGGCGGCACGGTCTTCCACATCTTCCTCGGCGAGGCGCCCGAGGACTGGAGCGCGGTGCGCGATCTCGTCAAGTCGGTCGCCGCGACCTACCGCATCCCGTACTACACGATCTCGCCGACCTTCTCGGTCTGCCCCGTGCACGGCTACCTGGCCGGCGAGCACTGGAACTGCCCGAAGTGCAAGTCCGAGCGGGAGGGCGAGCTCCGCCGCGAGATCGCCGAGCTCGAGTCGCGGCTGCCGCAAAAAGCCTGATTGGGAGGGGAACCATGAACGATACCGTGGCGATCGAGAGGCGCATCGCGGACCTGAAGGCGGAGCTCGGCCGGGTCGAGGGGACGACGACCGAAGTCTATAGCCGCATCGTCGGCTATTACCGCTCGGTCCGCAACTGGAACGCGGGCAAGCGCGACGAGTACGCGCATCGCCTGACCTACCGGATGCCGCTTGGGGAAGGCGGCGTTCCGGCGGCGCCCAAGGCGGCGGCGCCCAAGGCGGCGGCCGCGCCGCTCCCGGCGGCCGCCTTCGCGTCCCGGGAAATCCCGGCCGCGGCGGCCGCGCCGCGCGAGGCCGGGCCGACCGGCGCCGACCGCGTTCGCGACGAGGTCCGCGCCCTGGCCGAGAGCGCTCGCCACGACGGGGACCGCGCCCTCTCCGGGGACGGCCCGGCGACGGCCGCGCCCGCGCCCCGCGCCGAGCGCAGCGGGATGCTCGTCTTCACGCGGAAGGCCTGCCCGAACTGCCCGCCCGTCGCGGCCTACATGGAGCGTTCGGGCCTGCCGGCGGTCTTCGTCGACGTCGACGCCGAGGAAGGCCTGAGCCTGGCCCGGCGGCACAACATCCTCTCGACGCCGACCGTCCTCGGCCTCGACGGCGAGGGCAAGGAAGCCTTCCGCGCCCACGGCCTCGGCGAGCTCAAGGCCTGGCTCGAGCCGGCTTTCGAGCTCGTCTAGCGAGCGGCGCCGGGGCGGGGAGGGCGGCGCCCGCCGCTTTCCCGCCCCGGCGCCTTACGTCATGCTCGAAAGAGTCGCCCTCCGCAAGACGAGCCTCGTCGACTATCCGGGGCGCGTCGCCTCGGTCTTCTTCCTGCCCGGCTGCAACTTCCGCTGTCCCTACTGCCACAATCCCCAGCTCGT
>DAINBW010000233.1:0-5296 GCA_036732745.1 Spirochaetales bacterium
CCGCGGGGTCCCGAGCCGCCGGCAGGGTCTCTCCCGCGTGGATCTCGTAGCCCGCGACGGACAGGCCGGCCGCGGCGGCGAAGAAGCCGGGGCCGCCGCCGAGGACGGCGCCCGCGGCCTGGCGCACGCTCTTGTCCCGTCGGAAGACGGTCTCCACGGGGAGGAGGCCGATGCCCGGCTCGGCGCGCGGCGGACCCTCGACGCCCTCGGGGTCGGCGATCCGCCGGCCGAGGATCTGGTAGCCGCCGCAAAGGCCCACGACGGCGACGCCGAGCCGGGCCAGCCAGCGCAGGGCGTCGTCGAAGCCCCGGGCGCGCATCCAGTCGAGGTCGGCGAGGGTCGCCTTGCTGCCCGGCACGATGACGGCGTCGGGCAGGCCGAGCTCTTCGGGCTCGGCGACGAAGCGGACGGAGACGCCCGGTTCGAGGCTGAGGGCGTCGAGGTCGTCGAAGTTGGCGACGCGGGGGAGGCGGAGGACCGCGATGTCGATACCGGCGCCGACCGCGCGACCCGCGGTGCCGGGGCCGGCCGAACGGGCGCGGGCGGCGGCCCGGGTTTCGAGGACCGCGCCGTCCTCCTCCGCGAGGCCGACGCCGCGGAGGTAGGGCAGGACGCCGAGCACGGGCTTGCCCGTGAGGGCGCGCAGGGTTTCGAGGCCGGGCTCGAGCAGGGAGAGGTCGCCGCGGAACTTGTTGACGAGGATGCCCTTGACGAGGTCCCGCTCCTCCTTCTCGAGGAGGGCGAGGGTGCCCACGACCTGGGCGAAGACCCCGCCCGGGTCGATGTCCGCGACGAGGACGACTGGCGAGTTCGCATAACGCGCAATTGCCATGTTGACGATGTCGCCCTCGCGGAGGTTGATCTCCGCGGGGCTGCCGGCGCCCTCGACGACGACGAGGTCGGCGGAGGCGCGGAGCCGGTCGAGGGCGGCGGTGACGGTTTGCCAGAGGAAAGGCTTTTCAAGATAGTAGTCGCGCGCCTTGAGGGTCTTGTAGGGCTTGCCGAGGACCACGACCTGGGAACGGGCGTCGGCCTCGGGCTTCAGGAGGACGGGGTTCATGTCGACGCGGGGAGGGACGCGGGCGGCCGTCGCCTGGAGGGCCTGGGCGCGGCCGATCTCGCCGCCGTCGGCCGTCGCGGCGGCGTTGTTGGACATGTTCTGGGCCTTGAAGGGCGCGACGATGAGGCCCCGGCGCGCGTAGGCGCGGCAGATCGCGGCGGCGACGAGGCTCTTGCCGACGGAGGAGGCGGTCCCTTGGACCATGACGACCTTGGCGGCCATCAGGCGTCCAGTGGGGCGTGTTTCCTGTCAGAGGGGGAGGCGAAGGGGATCCCGCGTACTGTCATTATTCAACACCCAGTGAATAATTAAGCGATGTCCGCGCCGTAAGGCGCGGCTGAACGGTTGGTCTCCTGACTCGAAGGCAACCCTTTCGTGTCCCCTTCCTTCCCGCTTTCGCAGTGGAACGGGGACGGGCTCTTCGCCTTCCTACAGTGCCTGGGGGCGTGCCGGCATGGACCGGCTTCCCAATTAAGCCTTGCGGCGCCGTTGCGGGAGGGAGTCTAGTCGAGGTCGGCCGAAACGGTCAAGGCCTCCCGGGTCTCGCTTGACGCCGCGGCCCGAAACGGGCTATGACGCAGGCGATGCGCACACTCGTAACCGGCGGCGTCAAATCGGGCAAGAGCCGCCATGCCCTCGAACTCGCCGCGGACTTCGCCGCTCCCCGCCGCTTCCTGGCGACGGCCGTCGCCTTCGACGACGAGATGCGCGAGAAGATCGCGCGCCACCGCGCGGAGCGCGCGGACCGCTTCGACACCGTCGAGGAGCCGCTCGAACTCCACGAGCGCATGGCCGAGCGGATGATCCTCGATTGCGTGCCGCTCTGGCTGAACAACGTGCTCTACTACGGCAAGGAGGCCGAGTTCGAGGAGCGGCTCAACCTCCTCGTGGCGAGCCTGCCCCGCGACATCGTGATCGTCACGAACGAGGTCGGCATGGGTTTCGTGCCGGCCGACCCGACGAGCCGCCGCTACGGCAACCTTCTCGGCGTCGCCAACGCGCGCCTCGCGGCGGCCGCGGACCGCGTCGTCCTAATGGTGGCGGGCATCCCGCTGCGCGTGAAGTAGCGGGGGGCCGATGCGCCTGTCGGTGCCCTCCTACCTCGAGCCCGGCACCTGGCTCGAGAACTCGCGGGCGGCCGCCGAGGTCGAATGGATCTCCGGCGTCGAGCTCCTCTTTTTCGCCTACGACGAGGAGGCCCGCGCCATCCTGCGCCGCGAACGCCAAGGCCTCGCGGACCTGGCCGGCAGGCTCGAGTTCAGCCTCCACCTCCCCGACCCCCTCGGGCCCGCCGACGAGGCCCTAATCGAGGCGACCCGTCCCTTCGTCGGAACCTACGTGCTGCATCCGCCGCGCGGCGCCGCTCAGGTTGCCGGCGCCGCCGCGGTGGCCGGGACCGCCGCATCGTCGGACGCTTCGGCGGTCTTGGCCTCGGCCTCGGCGTCGCTGGAGGCCTGGGCGGGGCTCGTCGCCGCCTGGCGCGGACGCTACGGCGACGACTTCCTCCTCGAGTACACGGGCGGGACGGCCTTCGCCGCCGCGGAGGCGGCCCTGCCGGGCCTGCCCCTCTGTCCCGACACGGGGGCCCTGCTCCGCGAGGGCCTGAGCCCGGCCGCCTGGTTCCGCGGAATTTCGCGGCGCGCGCGGGAGATCCATCTCCACGGCCTGGCCGCGGACCCCGCCGGCCACGGCGCGTCCGGCCGGACGGCGAAGGACCACGCGCCCTTCCGCGCCGGCGAGCCCTGGCTCCTCGAGCTTCTCCGGGAGCTCGAGGGCTACGAGGGACGCCTCGAGCTCGAGATCTTCGACCGGGCCGGCGCCTTCGCCGCGCGCGAGGCCCTCGAGGAGACCCTGTCCGCCATCATGAAGGGAGGCCGCCCATGAAGGCGCCGTTCGCGAGATTCCTGAGCGTGTTCACCCTCGTTTCGCGTGTGCCAGTCCGCGTCCCCTTCGAGGCGGACTTCTCCCGGACGGATTTCTGGCTGCCTCCCGTCGGCGTACTCGCCTCGGCGACCGCCCTCGCGGGACTCGTCGCCGCGCGGGCCGCCTTCGCGGATCCCCTGCTCGCGGCGCTCGGCGCGCTCTTCGTCCAGTACCTCGCCTTCAACCTCTTCCACGTCGACGGCCTCCTCGACACGGCGGACGCGATGACCGGCCACCTCGCGCCGGAGCGCCGCCTCGAGATCCTCAAGGATTCGCGCATCGGGGCCTACGCCTTCTTCTTCGGCTTCTTCGCCCTCGCCGCCAAGGCCGCGGCGCTGGCGGCCTTGGTCCGCTCCGGCGGCGGCGCGGCCCTGGCCGCCCTCCTGGCCGCGCCGGTCGCGGGCAGGACCGCCGCGGCCATCGTGCCCCTCCGGGCCCGCCCCGCCCGGCCGACGGGCCTCGGCGCCCTGATGCGGGACTTCTCCCCCGCGCGGGCGGCTGCCGGCTTCTGCCTGGCCTCCGCGCCGCTCGCCGCGGCCGCGGTCCTCACGGGACGTTATGCGATGTATGCCGTCGCCTTCGGCGCCTCCGCCGCGGGCGCCCTGGCCGGCGGCTTCGGCCTGGCCCGGCTCTACCGGCGCCGCGCCGGCGGCTTCACGGGCGACGCCCTGGGAGCCGCGGTCGAGGCCGGCGAGCTTTTCGTCCTCCTCGCCCTGGCCGCCCTCCTGCCGCGGCTCGGGGGGCTCGCGTGAAGGGTCTCGACCACCGCTCGCACGGCGGCAACCTCCGGGCCCTCGCGGAGGCTTCGGGCCTGCCCGCGGCGTCCATCCTCGATTTCAGCGCGAACCTCTCGCCGCTCGGTCCGCCGCCCTGGCTCGGCGAGGCCGTCGCCGAGGGCGCCGCCCGCGTCGGCGCCTATCCCGATCCGGACTCCCTCGCGGCCCGGGCGGCGGCCTCCCGCCGCTTCGGCCTGCCCGCCGGGCGCTTCCTCTTCGCCGACGGCGCGGATTCGCTGATTTTCGCCCTGCCCCGCGCCCTTGGCGTCGCCTCCTGCCTGGCCTTTTCGCCGACCTACTCGGGCTACCTCCGCGCCTGCACGCGCGCCGGGATCGAGCCGATCCTCGTGCCCCTGCGCGAGGAAAGGGGCTTCGCGCCCGATTGGGAGGCCCTGCTCGCCGCCGCCCGCCGGGCGCCCGGGCCCGTCCTCGCCTGGCTCGGCGCGCCGAACAATCCCGTCGGCGGCGCGGCCCCGGCCGAGGCCGTCAGGCGCCTCGCCTCCTCGAGGGAGGACATCTTCATTCTCCTCGACGAGTCCTTCGCCGAGCTCTCGGGCGACCTCCAGGGCCTCGCCGCCACGGCGCCGCGCAACGTGCTCGTCGCCCGCTCGCTCACGAAGACCTACGCCGTGCCGGGGGCCCGCGTGGGCTTCCTGGCCGGCGAGCCCGGCCTCCTGGCCGCGGTCCGGGCCGAACTGCCCGCCTGGCCGCTCTCCTCCTTCGGCGAGGCGATCGCCACGCGCGCCCTCGCCGACGAGGCCTGGGCCCGCGAGGGCGCGCGGCTCGTCGCCGCCGAGCGCGGGACTCTCGTCGCCGCGCTCGGGCGGATCGGGACGGCCCCGGCCCTCGGGGTCTACCCTGGGCCGGCGAACTTCCTCCTCGTCCGCTTCCCGGGCGACTCCGGCGCCGTCGACGCCGCCCGGGCCCTCTTGGCCCGCGGCATCGCGACGAGGACCTACGGCCCCGAGGAGGGGCTCGACGGCCGCTTCATGCGCCTGGCGGTCAGGACCGGCGCCGAAAACGCGCGCCTCGCGGGCGCGCTGGCCGAGGTCATGCGGGAGGCGACGCGATGAGCGATTTCATGTCCGGGGGGGGGCTCGCCTGGCTCCTCGTGCCGGCGGCCCTGCTCCTCGACGCCCTTTTCGGCGATCCGCCGAACCTGCCGCACCCGGTGCGCGCGATGGGCGCCTTCGGCGCCGTGGCGGAGCGGGCCGCGCGGCGCCTGTTCGGTCCGAGCCCGGCCGGGCAACTGGCGGCCGGGGCCTTGGCCTGGCTGGCCCTCGTGGCCGCGTCGGTCGGCTTTGCCCTGCTTGTCCTGTGGGCGGGCGGGGGCATGGGCGGGGCGGTCGCCGCCTTGGCCGGGCTCGACGGCGCCGGGGCGGCGCGGGCGCAAGGCCTCGGGCGCTGGCTCGCGGGCGTTTGGCTCGTCTATGTTTCCATGGCACCGCGCGACCTCGCGGCGCACGCGCTCCGCGTGGCGCGGGCCCTCCGGACGGAGGGGCCGAGCCTGCCCCGCCACCTTCACCTCCTGCAGCTC
>DAINBW010000234.1:0-5294 GCA_036732745.1 Spirochaetales bacterium
GGCGGCCACCGCGGCGGCGGAGGCCGATGGCGCGGCCGGGGAAGCCGCGGGCGACGCGGGCGCGGAAGGTTCCGCGGACCGGGCGGCCGCGACGCCCATGAAGCCTTCCTTCGGGGGCGAAGGCGGCGCGGAATAGTCCGGCGCGACGGCGATCGGCGCCGCCGGCGCGGTCGGCGGCAGGAGAGGCGCCGCGGCGACCGCGGGCGCGGGCTTGGGAATCGCCCAACGCGTCGTGGAAAGGCGGTCGGCCAGGGACCAGGCCCTGCCCTCCCCACCGTAGGTCGAGGCGAGATAGCCGAACTTCGCGGCCAGGTCCGGATCGATGGCGCGGAGGCGGGCGTACTCCCGGTCGGAGGCGTCGAAGCGCTCCAGCTCGTAGTAGGCGCGCGCCAGGCCCAGGGCGGCCAAGGCGTCCGACGGCTCGAGCTTGCGCGCCCATTCGTAGTAGGTCAGCGACAGCTCGTAGTCCTTGCGGATGAAGGCGACGTTGCCCAGGTTCACCCAGGCGGGCTCGAAGCCCTCCTTCGCCGCCTTGGAGAGCTCGCGCCAGGACTCCTTCAGCATGCCCGAACGCCCGTAGAGGATGCCGAGCTCATTGTCGCGCGCCGGCCCCGGCGCCGCGCCCGAGGTCAGCGTCTTGACGCGTTGCTCGATCTCGCGGGCCACGTAGCGGTCCATCGCCATGTCGAAGGCCTGCATCGCCATGGCCGGGTCGGGCAGGGAGAAGCGCGGGTTGACGTCGGGAATGCCCACCGAGGGGTAGAGCTTCCAAGCCTCGGCCAGGGGGTAGAGCCTGGCCTGGCCCTGCCGCGCGTTGTCCGCCCACTCCTTGGCGCCGACGCGCCAGGCCTTGGCGAAGCCGTCCTTCACCATCGTGATCTCCACGGGCAGCCAGATCTTGCCGCCCTCGCGGATCACGAGGCCCTGGTCGTAGAAGGCGTCCCGCGCCTCTTCCTCGCTCAAGGAAAGGGCGAAGGCCATGTAGATGTGCCCCGGGATCGTGATGAAGGCGGTCTCCACGCCGAGCGAGGAGAGGAGGGAGGAGAAGAGGATGGAGAGGTCGTCGCAGTCGCCGCCGCGGTAGGCCAAGGTTTGGTAGGGGTACTGGAGGTAGTCGACCGAGCTGCCCGAGGCGGATTTTTCGACATAGGAACTCGAGGGATCGACGACGTAGTTCACGCCGAAGAGCCGGAGCGACTCAAAGAGGCTCGCCGCGTACTGGAGGTTGGGATCGACGCCGCCGCGGAGGCGGTCGCGCGCTATGCCCTGGCCGAAACGGGCGAACCAGAGCACCGCGGGATCCTTGGGAGAGACGAAGGCCGCCGCGCGCCGGTCGTCGTCCCAGTTCATCGCGTTGCGGTGGTACAGGCGGAGATCGATCGGATGCCGGACCTCGCGCTTGGAGCCCACGAGCCGGTACTCGACGATGGCCTCGGAGGGCAGGAGGGAGCTCTCGGTCGCCGACAGCACCTCCTCGCTGAACAGCGCGCGCAAGGGCACCTCGACGCTTTGGCCGGGCGCGAGCTTCGCGGCGCCGCCCAACTCCTTCGGCCTCGCCATGTAGCGGCTGGAGACGAAGGAGACGTGGACATCGGTGATTTCGCCCTCCTCGCCGTTCGTGACGCGCAGGCTGCCGAAGGGGTTCTCGTCGTAGTAGCCGTGGAAGACGGGGAAGACCGGCTCGAGGGCGGCCGTCTCCACGAAGACCCTCGTCGCGGTGGAACCGAGGGCGGAGGGCCTGACGGTCAGGACAAGGCCCGCGTTGGCCGCGTTGAGGAGGGCGCCGCCCGGGCCGCCGTACCAGGAGTAGCCGCCGCCCAAGGAAAGCGTCAGGGCGGGCGAGAGGCGGAAGCCGAACTCGCCGCGCGCGCTGAAGCCGAGGCCGGAGGCGGGCAAGGTGCCCCATTTCGCGTTGAAGACGCCGCCGGAGCCCTCCAGCCGGAGGAGCCAGCGCGGCAGGGGCTTGAGCTCAAGGGCCAAGCCGAGACCGGCGTCGCCGAGGGCGAGGGGCGCGAGTCCGCCTATCGCGACGCTGCCCGTGCCCGCCCGCGCGGAGAGGGACAGGAAGTCGAAGAGGCGGTATTCGAGGGCCGCGCCGGCCCGGTTCCCCAAGCCGAAAAACAGCTCGTCGCCGAGGATCGGAATGAGGAGGTCTCCCGTCGCCCTGACGGTGAGCCGCTCCGCCGCGCTCGGCTCGTGGGCGGTCGCCGGGCTGGGGCCCGGCCCCGCCACGGGCGCGGCGGAAAGCGCGGCCACGACCCGGAGGAGGGCGGCGGCGACCAAGGCGGCCCGGGCGCCCGTCCGGAGTCCGGCGCCCGCCCCGCTTCGATCGCCCGCGCTCATTCTTCGATCTCCCAGGACATGAGTCCGCCGCGGTCGGCGGCGGCCGAGGAGGCTCGCGAGGCGGAACCGTCGATCCTGGAGGAAAGGTAGGCGTAGCGGTCCCCGAGGGCGGGGTCCAGGCGGATCGCCTTGGCGAAGAGGTCGTCCGCCTCCGCGTAGGCGTCAAGCTCGTACTTCGCGCGCGCCAGGCCGATGAGGGCGGACTTGTTCTTCGGATCGCGCTTCAGCGCCTCCTCATACCAGCGCACGGCCTCCTCGAAGTTCTTCCGGAGGAAGGCGGCGTTCGCCAGGTTGGTGACGGCGGGAGCGTAGCCCTTGGCCTCGGCCTTGCGGAACTCGGCCTCGGCCTCGGCCAGGAGGCCGTAGCGCGCGTAGAGGATGCCGAGGGAGTTGCGCTGCCGGCCCGTGCCGCCGTCCGGCCCGAGCTCGGCCAGGATGCGCGCCGCGCGCGGCTCGACCTCGCGGGAGACGAAGCGGCCGATGGCGTTTTCGAAGGCCAAGGCGACCTGCGCCTCCGTGGGCTTGGGGGCGCGGTAGTCGGCGCCGGGGATGCCCACCGGCGGATAGGCCTTCCAAGCCTCGGACAGGGGCATGAGGACGCCCGCGCCCTTGGCCTGGGCCCAACGCTGGGACCCTACCTGCCAGGCGCGGAGGAAGCCCTCCCGAAGGAGGCTCGGCGCGACGAAGGCCCAAGCCTTCCCGCCGGCGATCGCGGCGTCGCCCGGATTCACGAAGAGGCTCCGCGCCTCGGCCTCTCCCGTCTCGAGCTCGATGCCGACCAGGACCTCGTCCTCCAGGGCCGCGAGCGCCGCGGGGATGCCGACCGACTCGAGGACGGCGGCGTAGAGGACCGCCAGGTCGTCCGTGTCGCCGCCCTTGTAGGCGAGGGTCTGGAAGGGATACTGGAGGTAATCGAGGGCGCGCGGATCCTTGCGGGTCGCGGCGTAGGGGCTGGAGGGATCGACCTGCCGGACGATGCCGGCCAAGCGAAGGCCCTCGAAGAGGCCCATCGCGTACTGGAGGTTCTTGTCGATCTCCGGACGGACCCGCTCGCGCACGAGGCCGGCGACGTACTTGGAGAGGTCGAGGACGGCGGGATCGTTCGGCGAGATGAAGGCGGCTATCGCGCGACCGTCCTCCCAAGTCAGCGAATTGCGGTGGAGGACCGCCAGCGGATAGGTCCGCTTGGCCTCCATTTTGGCGTCGAGGAGCCGGTAGGCGACCCGCACCTCGCCTTGGATCTTCGTGTTCTCGGTGAAAGCGAGCAGCCCCTCACCCAGGGCGGCCCGCAAGGGCAGCTCGGCGCTCTTGCCGCGGCCGAGATAGGGGATCTTGCCGCAAAGGACCGGGCCCGGTCCGTAGGAACCGGCGTTGAACCAGACCTCGACGTCGCGGATCTCCGCCTGCTCCTTGTTTTCCACGCTGATGGAACCGATGGTCTCGGCGGCGTAGGCGGCGTAGCGGATCGGGAACACCGAGGCCGACTGCGCGCCCGCGACGGCCACGCCGGAGCTCCGTTCGCCGAGCAGGCTCAGGGCGACTTCGGCCGTCAGGGATATGTCCAAGCTTCGGTAGAGCGGCTCAAGCAGGGCGAAGGTCGGCGTATGTTGTTGGTGACTGCTGTAGTACCCGCCAAGGGAGAGGGAAAATCCCGGGGAAAAGCGGTAGCCGACCTCGCCGCCCGCCCGCCAGAAGAGGTCGGCGCGGGAGACGTTCTCGTAGGTCATCGAATAGACGCCGGCGGAAGCCCCGGCGCGCAGCTTGATCCGCGGCAAGGGGTAGAAAACCAGACCGAGGCCGCCGCCGCCCCTCGTGAGAAGGAGCCCTTCCGTGAAGCCCTGGCGCCGGCAGGAGACGAGGCCCGCCTCCAGCGAAGGCGACAGGAAGCCGAACAGCTCGACGTCGGCGCGGAAGGAGGCGCCGGCCCCCGCCTTGTAGACCGCGGCGTCGGCGCCGAAGGGTATGGACGCCTCCGGCGAGGCCCGAACCGAGAATTCCTGCGCGCCGGCCGCCATGGCGACGACCACGGCCGCTGCGACCCCCAAGAGACAAGCCCTCCGCGTCACGGCGAACCACCTTGCCACTTTATGCAATAACGATGCTCATCCACCTCCGATTATACCCCGCTTTATTTCCATACTCAATAAATTTTGTCAGATATGCCGCTCCATTTCCGCCTCGACATGACGCCAAAGCGACCCCAAACCGGGCCCAAAAACGAAGAAGGTCCCCGTGATCGGGGACCTTCCTCGTCCGGTCCTTCGTCGCCGAAGGCCGGCTGTTTCGGTGTCGGGCTGTCGCCTATTTCTTGTTGGCGAGGGTCGCCTTGCAGGTCTTGCAGATCTTGAGCTTCTTGCCCTCGATCTCCTGCTCGTAGACGACCTTCACGCCTTCGCGCTTGCAAACGGGGCAGGTGCCCCGTCCACGGGCGAAGAGCTCGCGAATGCCCTTACCGCGGTGCGCCTTGGACATGGTTATCTCCTTACGAGGGCCTTACTCGGCCTTCTTCGCGGCCTTGGCCTTCTTCTCGGCCTTGCGCTCGTCGCGCTTGGCCTTCTTGTCGTCTTCCTTGCGATCGACGAGCTCGAGGACGACCATGTCGGCCGCGTCGTGCTGGCGCTCCCCGAGGCGGAGGATGCGGGTGTAGCCGCCGTTCCGCTCCTTGAAGCGCGGTCCGATGTCCGTGAAGAGCTTGGCGAGGATGGCCTCGTCGGTGATCTTCCGGCCCACCACGCGGCGATTGTGGACGGAGTCCTCCTTCGCGCGGGTGATCATCTTCTCGGCCTCGCGGCGGACTTCCTTGGCCTTCGCCCGCGTGGTCACGATGCGCTCGTGCTTGAAAAGCACGGTCGACATGTTGCGGAGAAGGGCCTTGCGGTGCGCCGGGACCCGGTTCAGCTTGTTGAATCCGATCTTATGCTTCATCGGTCTCTTCCTTCTTCATGGAGAGT
>DAINBW010000235.1:0-5272 GCA_036732745.1 Spirochaetales bacterium
CCTCGGCTGGGAGGGCCGGCGCGGCGCCGTCTCCTACGTGATGACGAAGTCGGGCGCCGAGCCCGCCTCCCTCCGGAGCGGCGCGCCCCTGGACTACGGGCATTACGCGGAGCGGCAGCTCCTCCCCATCGCGCGGGCGATCGCCGACGCGTTGCGCGCCGCCGACGGCGGCGGCTGGGACGCAGAGTCCTGGCTCGGCGACCGGCCCCAGCTGGAGCTTGGCCTGTGAGCGGCGGCTGGGGGAGTGGGGAGGGCTTCGCCGAGGCGGTGCGGGACTACCGCTGGCTCCTCGACCGCGGCTATCCGGACAAGGCCTCGCTCAAGCTCGTCGGCGACCGGTTTCGGCTCGAGGCGGCGGAGCGCCTCGTCCTATTCCGCGGCGTGGCCTCGGGGGAGGCCTCGCGCCGGCGGGCCGCGCGCCTTGTCGCCGGGGCCGAGGCCGGGCTGGTCCTCCTCGACGGCTACAACGTCGCTTTCACGGTGCTCCACTACCTCGTCGGGAAGCCCTGTTTCATCGGGACCGACGGCCTCCTCCGCGACGCCGGGGCCAATTACGGGCGGGTGCCGCGCGAGGAGTTGCTGGCGCGGGCCTTCGCCGAGCTGGGGGAGGCCCTCGCCGCGGAGGGCGTCGCCGCGGTGGAGGCCTGGCTGGACGCGCCGGTTTCCGGCTCGGCCGGCCACGCCGGGGTCCTCGGGCGGGCGCTGGAGGGGAAGGGCTTTGCCTGGCGGGTCGAGCTGGCCCGCTCGGCGGACGGCGCGATCCTCGCGCGGCTCGCGGAGCTCGCGGCGCGGAACCGGCCCGCCGCCTCGGACGTGGGCCTAGACGCGGGCATAGACGCGGGCCCGGCCCCGGCTGTGGGCCCCGGTTCGGGCGCGGGCCTGGGCGCGGGCCTGGGCGCGGGCCTGGGCGCCGGTCAGGGCATAGGCCCGGGCGGGACGGCCCTGGTTGCCAGCTCGGATTCCGCGATCGCGGACCGCTCGCCCGCCGTCTTCGACCTGGCGCGCCGCCTCCTCGAGCGCCGCTACGGGGCGGCCTTCCTCGACCTCGGCGCGCTGGCCGGCGGGGGCGGCGTTTCCTAGTCCCGCTTGCCCGTCAGCTTGATGATGTGGTAGCCGAACTGGGTGGAGACGACGTCGGAGATGGAGCCGACGCCGAGGCCCCTGCAGGCGGACTCGAAGGCGGGGACCATCTTGCCGGGGCCGAACCAGCCGAGGTCGCCGCCCGAGGACTTGGAGGGGCAGGTGGAAAACTCGCGGGCGAGGCTTTCAAAGTTGGCGCCCTGCTTGATGCGGACGAGGAGCTGCTGGGCCAGGGCCCGGTCCTTGACGAGAATGTGGCTCGCTTTCATTTCCATGGGTATACCTCCGTGCTCGCGCGAGTATAGCGCGGGACGCGGGCCTTGGCGAGCGCCCCGCTCCCGCGGGGTTGGGGCCGGGGCAGGGGCTGGTGCAGGGGCTGGTGCAGGGGCCGCGGGCCGGGGCCGCGGGCCGGGGCCGCGGGCGGGGCCGCGGGCGGGGCGGCCAATGGCGCATAAAGGAGCGATATTGGCTGTACAAGTCATCCCTTCGGTCGTACAATCGAAGGTGGAATAGGAGGCACAGCCATGCAGCAGCATCTCTACCTGTCCCTGATGCCTGAAGCGCTCATCGCGTCCATGCTTTCCCCCGAGGAGTTCGGCAGCTACTACTCGGTCGGCAGCGAGCACAAGACCCAGGGCCAGGCGGCCTTCATCGAGATCGACCCCGCCTTCCGCCACCCCTTCTTCCCCTTGGACGATGCCTTCGCCCGCTGTGTCCCGCACAAGGACGGCGCGCCCAAGCGTTCGGTCTACGTGTCCGTCTACCGCGTCCTGGAGCACGTCCCGCTCTCGGCCCTCGGCCGGCTCTGGCTCGTCACCAAGGACGGGCGCGGCCTGGCCCTTTCCCGGACCGCGGACCTGCCGGCGGACGAAGCCGGGCTCCACCTCTACCACGAACTCGCCCCCGTGCGGCCCCTGGTCGTCAGCCCCAAGGGTCCCCGCGCCTTCTTCGACCTCCTCATGGGCGGCGCCGGCCCATCCCTGAGCTTCCCCGCCATCGCCTTCGTCGAGCTCAAGCTCGGCGAGCTCGCCGTCGATCCGGAGCGCGGGGCCGCCGGCGACCTTCCCTACGAAAACATGGAGCACCTGCGCTCCTGCCTGGCCTCGCTCCAGACCAAGGCCGTCGGCGCCAAGGTCATCGACCGCCTCCATCCCGGCACCTTCTCCTACCGCATGCTGAAGGACGGGGTGTACGTCGGCAACAAGGCCGAGGGGCTCGCGCGGTACGCCCTGCCGCCGCCCGACGCCCTCCGCGACGGGCACTACGCCTGGTGGCGCTCCGCGAACATGTAGCGCATAACTCTTCCGATCCCGTCGCCGGAACGGCCCCCGCCCGCAAGCGGGGGCCGTTTCCGGGGAGGAGCGGAGGATGCGGATAGCGCGGCCGCCTCAAGCCGTTTCAAGGGCAAAACAAGGCCGCGCAAGGAAAGGTTTCATGAACAACGATCTCTGGCTCTACATCGGCATCGGGGCGGGCCTCGCCTCGATCGCGGCGTCGCTGGTCTACTACCGCTGGGTCTTCAGGCAGGACCCGGGCGGGGAGAAGGCACAGGCGATCGCGCTCTGGATCAAGGAAGGCGCCTCCACCTACCTGCGGAAGCTCTACAAGACCCTCCTCGTGGTCGCCGTGGTGCTCGGCACGGTCATCGCCTTCGTCTTCTCCGGCGACGCGGCCGGGCCGATGCGCGGCGTGTACACCGCGATCGCCTTCGCCTTCGGCGCGCTCTGCTCGGCCTTCGCCGGCTGGCTCGGCATGTCCATCGCGGTCCGCGCCAACGTGCGCACCGCCACCGCCTGCGTCGACGGCGTCGCCAAGGGCTTCAACGTGGCCTTCAAGGCGGGCGCCGTCATGGGCCTCGCGATGGTCGGCGTGGCCGTCTTCGGCATGAGCCTCATCTACCTCCTCACCCGCGACACCGAGATCCTACTCGGCTTCAGCTTCGGCGCCTCCTCGCTGGCCCTCCTCGCCAAGGCGGGCGGCGGCATCTACACGAAGACCGCCGACATCGCCGCCGACCTCGTCGGCAAGGTGGAGATCGGCATCCCCGAGGACGACCCGCGCAATCCCGCGGTGATCGCGGACAACGTGGGCGACAACGTCGGCGACGTCGCCGGCATGGGCGCGGACATCTTCGACTCCTACGTCGCCGCCGCCGTCGCCGCGATGCTCCTCGGCGCGTCCTTCTTCGCCGCGGGCGAGATCGGGATCCAGTACGTCGTGCTCCCGCTCATCCTCTGCATCCTCGGCATCGCGAGCGCCCTCATCGGCCTCCAGTTCGTCAAGGTCGGCAAGAACGGCAAGCCGGGCAGCGCCCTCAACTTCGGCACGGTCTTCTCCTGCGTGGTGTTCGCCCTGCTCGCGACGGCCTTCTTCGCGGCCGCGAACGGGCTTTCCGCCGCCGCCGGCGCCGCGCCCGCCTACAACTGGGGCATCCTCATCGCGACGGTCTCCGGCCTCGCGATTGGCGTCATCATGGGCTTCACCACCGACTACTTCACGAACGACGAGCACAAGCCCGTGCGCCGCACCGCCGAGGTGTCCAAGTCCGGCACCGGCCTCACGATCATCACCGGCTTCAGCTACGGCCTCGTGTCGATCGCGCCCGCCGTCGTCGGCATCGTCGCGGCCACGCTGACCTCCTACTTCGTCGCGCAGGCCTTCGGCATCCCCGGCATCTACGGCGTCGGCATCGCCGCCGTCGGCATGCTCTCCCTGACCGGCATCGTCGTCTCCAACGACGCCTACGGCCCGATCGTGGACAACGCCAAGGGCATCGCCGAGATGGCCGGTATGCCCCACGAGGTGGTCGACACCGCCGACGTCCTCGACTCCGCGGGCAACACCGCCAAGGCGATCACGAAGGGCTTCTCCATCAGCGCGGCCGCCCTCACCGTGCTCGCCATGTTCGCCGCCTACACCGAGGTCATCTCCAAGTACTCAGGCGGCGTCAACCTCCTCCTGGACCTGCAGAATCCCCTCGTCCTCGGCGGCATCCTCCTCGGCTGCCTCGTGCCGCCCCTCTTCAGCGCGCTCACGATGCTCGCCGTCACGCGGAACGCCTTCACGATGATCGAGGAGATCCGCCGCCAGTTCAAGGCCAAGCCCGGCATCCTCGCGGGCACCGAGCTTCCCGACTACAAGGCCTGCGTCGGCATCGCGAGCGACGGCGCCCTGCGCTCACTCGTCCTGCCCGCCATCCTCGCCGTGGCCCTCCCCCTGGCGGTGGGCTTCATCCTCGGGCCCGCGGCCCTGGGCGGCTTCCTCGGCGGCTCCATCTTCACCGGCGTCGTCTTCGCCCTCCTCATGTCGAACGCGGGCGGCCTCTGGGACAACGCGAAGAAGTACATCGAGGCCGGCAACTGCGGCGGCCCCGGCTCCGAGGCCCACAAGGCCGCGGTCGTCGGCGACACGGTCGGCGATCCCTTCAAGGACACGGCCGGCCCCTCGCTCAACACCCTCATCACCGTGATGAGCCTCGTCGCCAGCCTCTTCGCCCCCCTCATCGCCCAGTTTCACCTCTTCTAGCCGACGACGCGGACCAAGTTCCGTGGACAGCCGGGACCTCCGGGAGCCGCCTTCGGGCGGCTCTTTTTTCTCCGCTTGGCCACGTCGGGCTCTCCTTCCGGAATAGTTGCGCATAGGCGCAACTTGGTTTTTGGTTGCCTTTTCCCGCCGCGGGCGTTAGGCTCTACGCCATACGAGAAAGTGGGCGCCGCCCGCAGCACCGTACGCCGGCGCCGGAGTCCCGAATGTCCCTCAAGACCTTCATCCTGGCCGAGCTCTACAAGGGCGGCGTCGCCTACGGGCTCGAGCTCGTCCGGCGTTTCCACGCGGCGGGCATCGTCTCCTGGGAGGGCGTCACCCACGGCAGCGTCTATCGCGCCCTGGCCCGCCTCGCGGAGGAAGGCCTCGTCGCGCGCTACGGCACGGGGAAGCGGCGCCGCAACCGCAAGTTCTACGCGATCACCAAGCGCGGGCGGCGCGCCTTCGAGGACGCGCTTTCCGGCGAGCTCGCGGAGCCCCGCACCTACCGCAACCCGCTCAACATCGCCGTGCACTGCCTCCGCGCCCTGCCTCCCCCGCGCGCCGTCGCCCTCCTCGAGCTACGGCGCCGGCGCCTGGCCGATCACGAGGGCCTGGCGGCCGAGGTGGCGCGCGAGGCCGGCGGCGGCGGCCGCCGTTCGACCTACGA
>DAINBW010000236.1:0-5268 GCA_036732745.1 Spirochaetales bacterium
GGACATCCTCCACGACCGCGACGACAACGACTTCCTCCTCATCTGCAACGCCGACACGGAGGCCTGCGCCTGGCGCCTCTGCCGCGCGCCGATGGGCCGGCTCTGGCACCGGGTCGTCGATACCGCGCGACCGGCCCCGGCGGACTTCCTCGAGGCCGGCGCCGAGGAACTGGTCGTGCCGCAGGAGGAGTACCACGTGGCCGGCCGGTCCTTTGTGCTCTTTATGTCGAAGTCCCTCTGAGGATTTGCTAAAATAGACTAAAATACGAAATTTAATTAATTTTCACTTGATCGATTTCGAAAGTTGACACAATATAGTTAACCAACCTACCAAATCCCTCCCTGCCGCCACGCGCGGCGGGATCGGCTTGGCGCAAAAAGTACCCCTACCCTCGTTTTGCCTTGGCGAAGGCGGCCGGAACCGGACCGCCTTGCCCGGGCCGGGTGTAGGCATACGCGGGCTCCAGGGCCCCACAACAGCAAGGAGCAGGAACATGCATTCGATCCGCAAGCTCGTCGCCGTCGCGGCGATCGCCCTCGTCGCCGCCGCCGCCGGTGCCCAGACCTCCGGTGGTTTCTCCAAGCCGGGCATCATCACCTCCATCGGCCAGAACTCCGACGCGGCCATCGTCAAGGTTCTCCTCAATTCGAAGATGAAGATGGATCTCGGCTACAACACCATCGTCCAGCCCGCGGAGCTCGGCGGGACCAAGACCCTCATCATGGTGCTTGGCGCCAGCGCGAAGGGCCTGGGCGCGGCGGGCATCAACCTGGACCAGGAGATCGCCCGGACCGAAGCCCTCCTCAAGCAGGCGCGCCTGTCCGGCATCAAGGTGATCGCCATGCACACCGGCGGGCAGAACCGCCGCGGCGCCTCCTCCAACGGTCTTATCGACCTCGTCGTGGCCGAGGCGGACGCGGTCATCGTCGTCGCGGCGGGCAACACGGACAAGTACTTCGACAAGGCGGCCAGGAAGCCCGGCGTCGCCGTCGTCGAGACCCAGACGATCGCCGAGGCGGGCGCCGCCGTCCAGGGCCTCTTCAAGAACTGAACCGCCGTGTCCGGGGGAGGCGGGCAGCGCGCCGGCCTCGCCCCGGGCCGCCCCAAGGACGCATCATGAGAAGAACCATCGCATTTGCGGCGCTCCTCGCCCTCGTGGCGGCGGGAAGCCTTGCCGCTCCCGCCGCGCCCGCGGCGCCGACCACCCAGGCGGCCGTCGCCGCCGCCCCGACCGCCCCGGCCGCCGCGCCGACCGCGAAGGCGCAACCGCGCGGCGCGGCGACGATGAACCACGACATCCGGCCCGGCGCCGGCGTCACCGGCACCGCGTGGCTGTCCGATTACCTGCCCGCCCTGGCCGGCACGCCCGGCGACACCAGGGTCTATTACCTCGATTCGGGAAAGCCCGGCGCGACCGTCTTCGTGGCCGGCGGCACGCACACGAACGAGATCGCCGGCGTGGCCGCCGCGGTCATGCTCGTGGAGCGGGCCAAGGCGGAACGCGGGCGCCTCATCGTGGTGCCTTACGCCAACGACTCGGCCTCGACCTACACCGAAAGCGAGTGGAAGTCCGAGTCCTGGTTCGCGATCGAGACGCCCCGCGGCCCGCGCTGGTTCAAGTCCGGCGCGCGGCTCACCTATCCCGGCCACCAGGGCGCGGCCGATCCCAAGATCTACCGCCACCCCGCCTCGAAGGAAGAGCTCCCCGGCTACGAGGCGAGAAACCTCGACCGCGCCCACCCCGGCGATCCGAAGGGCACCTTGACCCAGCAGGTCGCCTACGCCCTGCTCGAGCTCCTGAAGCGCGAGAAGGCGGCGGTGGCCATCGACATGCACGAGGCCGGGCCCGGCTCGCGCCTTGAGTGGATGGTCGTCGCCAATCCGAAGAACCTCGAGACGGCGGCGAGCGCCGTCCTGGGCCTGGAGCTCAAGGGCATCCCGATGAAGCTCGAGCCCTCCTCCGACTTTTTCCGCGGCCTTTCGCACCGCGAGTGGGGCGACGCGAGCGCCGCCCAGTCCTACCTCGTGGAGACGCCCAATCCGGCGATGGTGAAGGACCCGACCGGCGTCGATTGGGTGAACGATCCCAAGAACCCGCTCTGGCACCGCGTCGCCGTGCAGATCGAGTGCGTCACCGAGATTCTCGCGGCCTACAACGAGGGCGCCGGCGCCGGCAAGGACGTGCTCCTTTCCGGCCTGCCTTCGCTCGACGAGGTCAAGGCCCGGGGACTCGGCGCTTTCTACAATTGATCCTTCCGGGACGCGCGGCGCGCGCCCGGTAGATAGTTTTCAAGGAGGCTTTCCATGCATGCACCCAGCGCGAACAGGCGCCGCGGGACGAGCAGGGCGGTTGCCCTCGCCCTCCTCGCCGTCCTCTTCATCGTCACGCCCCTCATCGGCTGCGCGACCCAGGCTTCCGCCCCCGCGGCGCCCGCCGTCGTCACCAAGATTCCCGAGGTCACCGCCAAGAACGGCATGGTGGCTTCCGCCCATCCGCTCGCCTCGCAGGCGGGCCTCGAGATCCTGAAGGCCGGCGGCAACGCCGTCGACGCGGCCGTGGCCACCGCCTTCGCCATCGGCGTCACCGAGCCCAACGCGACGGGCCTCGGCGGCGAGGGCATGATGGTCATCTACCTCGAGGGCGCGAAGAAGACGGTCGCGATCGACTACCGCTCCGCCGCCCCCGCCGAGGAGCGGAAGATCCGCTGGCCGAACGACGGGCACCTCGCCGTCGCCGTCCCCGGAACGGTCGCGGGCCTGGCCTCGGCCCTCGAGAAGTACGGCACCATGAAGCTCGCCCAGGTCGTCGAGCCCGCCGCCCGCCTGGCCGAGGAAGGCTTCGCGATCAGCGAGACCCTGGCCGGCGTCATCTCCGACAACTTCGACCCGATCAGCAAGAACGAGGCCCTCCTCGCGATCCTGGCGCCCGAGGGCCTGCCCCTCGCGGCCGGCCAGAAGCTCAAGAACCCCGACCTCGCCAAGTCCCTCCGCGCCATCGGCAAGGGCGGCGCCGACGTCTTCTACAAGGGCGAGATCGCCGACGCGATCGCGGCCGACATGGCCAAGAACGGCGGCATCCTGACCAAGGCCGACCTCGCGGCCTACCGCGCCATCGAGCGCGAGCCCGTCCGCGGGACCTACCGCGGCTACGAGATCATCTCCGCGCCCGCGCCCGTCGGCGGCCTCTCCGTCATCGAAATCCTCAACATCTTCGAGAACTTCGACGTCTCCAAGGAGTCCCGGCTCTCCCCCCGCTACGTCCACCTCATGGCCGAGGCGATGAAGCGCGGCTTCGCGGACAACGGCGCCTTCATCGGCGACCCGGACTTCGTGAAGGTCCCGACCGAGGTCCTCGTCTCCGAGGGCTACGCGAAGGCCCGCGCCGCGGAGATCGCCGAGGACAAGATCACGCCGCAGGTCCTCCCGGGCGATCCGACCAAGGAGCACCCGAGCACGACCCACCTCTCCGTCGTCGACAAGAAGGGCAACATGGTCTCGCTGACGCAGACCATCTCCAGCTTCTGGGGCGCCAAGGTCGTCGTGCCCGGCACCGGCATCATCCTCAACAACGAGATGCAGAACTGGTCCGCGAGCGGCCCCAACGCCTACGCCCCCGGAAAGCGCATGCGCACGACGATCTCCCCGACGATCATCGCCAAGGACGGCAAGACCTTCGCCTCCCTCGGCACGCCCGGCGCCGCGCGCATCATCTCCACGACGGCCCTCCTCGTCTCCAACCTCATCGACTACAAGATGGGCGTCCAGGAGGCGATCGAGGCGCCGCGCTTCTACGTCCGCGACACCGACAAGCTGCTCTCCCTCGAGCCGCGCATGCCGCAGGCGACCCAGGACGCGCTCAAGGCGATGGGCTACCAGCTCAAGGCCTACACCGACTACGACCTCTTCTTCGGCGGCGCGCAGGCGATCATCGTCGACCGCAAGGCGAAGCTCCTTCGCGGCGGCGCCGACCCGCGCCGCGACGGCGCCGTGCTCGGCTACTGACCGCGGGCGGGGGCCGGCCCCAAGGTCTTTGGCTCGAGGCCCCTTGGCCTTGAGCCACTGGCCGAGGCGCCGGCCTCCGCTTTATCATGCAAGCGACCACCCCAGGAAGTTCCGTGAAACCAAGCCGCCGTCCCTCCGCCTTAGTCTCCCTTTTCTCCGTCCTGGTCGCCGTCGCCGCGGCCTCCTCCTTGGTTGCTTGCGCGAGCGCCGCGCCGCGCGCGTCCCTGAACGCCGAGGCGCGGCCCGCGGAAGGGCGGGCCGAGCGGCGGATGCTGTCGGCCTACCTTCCCTCTCTGGCCGGCGGGCCGGGCGACACGCCGGTCTACGTCCTTGAGGGCAAGGCTCCCGGCGGCACCCTCTTTGTCTGCGCCGGCACCCACGGCAACGAGATCGCGGGCGTCGTGGCGGCGGCCATCCTGGCCGAGCGGGCCGAGCTCGCCGCCGGGCGGCTCATCGTCCTGCCGCGGGCCAACCGCTCGGCGGCGACCTATGCCGACCCCGAGCGGCCCGGTCCGCCCCATGTCGCGATACCGACGCCGCGGGGCGAGCGGATTTTCGCCTACGGCGCCCGCCGGACCAGCCCCGCCGACGAGGGCCGGCCCGATCCCGCCGTCTATCACCATCCCGACTCGAAGAGTCCCCAGGACGGCGCCGAGCTCCGCAACCTGGACCGGAGCTACCCGGGCTCCGCGTCGGGCGGCCTGACCGCGCGGGTCGCCTTCGCGATCCAGCGCCTCATCGAGGTCGAGGGGGTGACGGTCGCCTTTGACCTCCACGAGGCGAATCCGGAATCGAAGCTTGCCTGGAACATCATCGCCAATCCCAAGAACGTGGACCTGGCCGCCCTGGCGGTCCTCGACCTCGAGGAGGCGGGCATCAGGATGGCGGTCGACGTCTCCGCGGAGGAGCCGCGCGGCCTGTCGCACCGGGAGTGGGGCGACCGCACGAAGGCCCTGGCCTTCCTGGTCGAGACGCCCAACCCCGGCCAGCTGTACCCGCCCCAGAAGGGCGACCCCTCCGCCGATCCGAAGCTGCCCCTGGCCCGCCGCGTGGCCGTCCAGCTCGCGACGCTCCGCGCGGTGCTCGCGGCCTACAACGAGGAGGCGCCCGCGGGGCAAGGCATCGAGCTGGGCGGAATCCCCGCGGCCGCGGCGATCGAGGCCGGGGGCCTCGGAGCCCTGCTTGAATAGCCTTCCGATTTTGGGCGCCGCGCTCGGCCTGGCCGCCGTCCTCGGCGCGGCGGAGCGCGCGGCGCTGGCTTCCGT
>DAINBW010000237.1:0-5259 GCA_036732745.1 Spirochaetales bacterium
CCCGGCGACCTTGCGATCCAGCGGCACCGACATCGGCGTGTTTCTGCAGGATCGCTGGCAACCGAATCCACGGGTGCTCCTCGAATTCGGCGTGCGCTACGACAGGGACGGCGCATTTGGACGACAACACATCGCGCCACGGGCCGGCGGACGCTATGCTTGAGGGATCAAGGAGGCGACATGACGCGATTCGACGCCTATCTCGAAAGCAGCTTCGCCAACGACGTGGCCGTCCAGCGGGCTCTGCTCGAGACGGAGGAGGAGGAGCTCGCGCGGGCCTTCGTCGGTCTGGACGAGGCGAGCCGCGCGATCTTCCTCAGGAACATGAGCGAGGCGGGGCGCGCCTCACTCATGGCGGTGCTGGCCGGACCGGCGGCCGCCGTCGGCGCGGAGGAGGCGGAGGCCTCGCGTCTCGCGCTCGCCGGACGCCTGGCGGCCGCGGCCAAGCTGCCCCTTCCGCGGATTTAGGAGCCTGTCGGACTTGGGATTTGGCTTGGGCGAAGTCGAGCCGCGAGACAAAAAGCGGCGAGGATTGAGGGCCATACTTCCGTATGGCCCGATTGACGAGCCGTTTTTGGGCCGCGGATCGACGAGACCAAGGCAAAAGCGCGATTCCCTTGCTCGTTCGTTGGTTTTATGCTTTTCGCGGTCCTAAGTCCGACAGGCTCTTAGTCCACCGAACCGCTCAAGCCCGGCCGCGCGGGACGAGCCGCTTGGCCGCGACGGCGATGAGGATCACGCCGGCCGAGGCCGCCGCGGCGATCCAGACCGGGGCGCTCTCCGCGGAGTCGACGCCCGTCCGCTTGATGACGATGCCCGCGTAGGCCCAGACCACGACGAGGGGCGTCGCGATCGCGCCGCGTCCCAAGGCGTAGAACAGGGCCAAGCCGAGGCCCGCGGCGATGACGACGACCGTCCAGAGCGCCGGATCGAGGCCAAAGCCCTTCCAGTCGAGCTTGACGAGCACGGCGGTTACGTTGGCGATCGTCGCCACGAGGATCCAGCCGAGATAGACCCTGATCGGCACGGACAGGAAGAACCGGCGGAGCCGGGGCCTGCCCTCGCCGCCGGAGGCCGTGAGGCTTCCGTCCGCGGACAGGCGCGGGGCTATCCTTTCCTCGAGCGCGACCAGGGTGCCGAGGATGACGAGCATGAGGCCGAGGGAGAGGGGCACCTGGCGCCAGTGCCACGCGAAGATCCACGCGACGTTGGCCGCCGCGTTCGCGACGAAGAGGAGGCCGTCCGTTCGCTTCCAGGCCGCTCCGCCCCGGCGTCCGAAGGTCTCGGCGAGGACGGCCACGGCGTAGCCGGCCAGGAGGAGATAGATCAGGCCCCAGATCGAGAAGGTAAGGCCCGCGGGCACGAAGAGATTCGGAATCTCGTCCGAAAGGGTTCCCGTGCCGACGCCGTTGAGGGGCAGGGCGTTGGCGAGCGCGTTCGCCGTCACGACGGCGAGGAACCCGATCACGGAAACGACGGCGGCCGCCTTGGGCCGCGCGGCAAAGCGCTCGGAGTCGCGGATGGAATCGGTCACACGCACCTCTTTCCGGGCAAGGAGGCTGATCGTCGGAGCGTTTTTCGTGCTGCCCAAAGGAAAAGGTAACGCTTTTTGCCGCCGGCGGAAAGGACGGCGGCCGCCGGCCTTGCCTGGCGGGCGGGGCGGGAACTATCTTTCGATGATGGAACGTTGTCCCTGGTGCGGTTCGGATCCGCTGTACGTCGCCTACCACGACGAGGAATGGGGCGTCCCCTGCCGCGACGAGGGCCGTCATTTCGAGTTTCTTCTCCTCGAGACCCAGCAGGCCGGTCTCTCCTGGTTGACCATCCTGCGGAAGCGGGAGGCCTACCGCCGCGCCTTCGCCGGCTTCGATCCGGAGGCCGTGGCCCGCTTCGGCGACGCGGAAATCGAGCGCCTCCTCCTCGATCCCGGCATCGTGCGGAACCGTCGCAAGCTCGAGGGCGCCGTGCGGAACGCGCGGGCCTTCCTGGCCGTCCGCGGGGAGTTCGGCTCCTTCGACGCCTACCTCTGGTCCTTCGTCGGGGGGCGCCCCTTCGTCAACCGCTGGAACGAGATGCGCGAAATACCGGTCACCACGCCGCTGTCCGACAGGCTCGCCGCCGACCTGAAGCGCCGCGGCTTTGCCTTCGTCGGTTCGACGACGATCTACGCCCACCTGCAGGCCGTCGGCCTCGTCAACGACCATCTGGTTTCCTGCCCTCGCTGGGCGGAACTGGGCGGGCAACCCTGAGGGAGGAATCATGACCTTTTCCATCGACACCATCCGGGCCCGACGCTCGGTCCGAACCTACGACGGCGCCCGGCTTTCGCGGGAAGAGGAGGCCGCGCTCCTCTCCTCCTTCGCCGAGGCCCTGCCGACGCCCTTCGGCACGCGGCCCCGCTTCGCGCTCGTCGGTGCCGAACCGGACGGCAAGCCCCTTCGGATGGGCACCTACGGCCTCATTTCCGGCGCGGCCGCCTACGTGGTCGGCGCGGCCGCGCTCGGGGAGGGCGGCATGGAGGATTTCGGCTACGCGATGGAGGGCATCGTGCTCCGCGCCACCGAGCTTGGCCTCGGCAGCTGCTGGCTCGGCGGGATCTTCGACCGGGGCCGCTCCGCCCGCGTCCTTGGCCTCGCCTCCGGCGAGGTGGTCGCGGCCGCCCTCTCCCTCGGCCGTCCGGCGGCCAAGCCCAGCCTGCAGGAGCGCCTGGTCTACGGCGCCTCCGGCGCCCGCGGCAGGAAGCCGCACGCCGAGCTCTTCTTCGCGGCGACCAAGGACGGCGTCCGGGCCCTGACGCCCTGGGCCGCCATACCCGCCGACTCCCCCTGGCTCGCCCAGCCCCGCGCCGAGCTCCTCGAGGCGATCAGGATCGGTCCTTCCGCCTCGAACAAGCAGCCCTGGCGCCTTCTCCTCGAGGACGCGCGCGGCTCCTCCGGCCCGGCCCTCCACCTGTACCTGCACGAAGACCGCGCCTACAACAACGCCCTGGGCGACGTGAAGATCCAGCGCATGGACATGGGCATCGCGATGCGCCACGCCGAGGTCGCGGCGGCCGCCCTGGGCCTGCCCGGGTCGTGGACGAAACTCGATCCTCCGCCCTTCGAAGCGCCGGCGCCGCGGAGCTACGTGGCGAGCTTCCTGGCCGGCTAGGCGACGGCGCTTTTCGGGAATTTGCTTTTTGGCCGCGCATGCATTATGTTAATCAAGTCTAACAATTAAATCGACGAAGGAGCCGATATGATTTCCAAGAAAATGTCCGACCGCATCAACCTTCAGATCAACCGGGAGATGTACTCCGCGTACCTGTATCTCGCGATGGCCGCCCGCATGGGCGAGGCCGGCTACAAGGGCGTGGCCAATTGGCTCACCATCCAGTACCACGAGGAAATGTTCCACGCGATGAAGCTGTACGGCTACCTCCAGGACCAGGGCGCGAGCGTCGCGCTGGACACCATCGCCCGGCCCGATTTCAAGGAGACCGGCGTCAAGGAGATCTTCCAGCACACCCTCGAGCACGAGAAGGGCGTGACCGCGAGCATCCGCGAGATCGCCGCCCTTGCCCGGGAGGAAAAGGACTACGCCACCGAGAATTTCATCGCCTGGTACGTCGACGAGCAGGTCGAGGAGGAAAAGAACGCGATGGAGATCCTCCAGACCATCGACCTTCTCGGCAACAACGCGCAGGGGATCTTCATGCTCAACATCGAGCTCGGCAAGCGCAAGCTCGGCGTCCCCTCGGATTTCACCGGCTTGGCCGGTCACTAACCGCGACGAAGCGCGGATCGCGGACTCGCGCCTCCCGAGACCGCCTTCCGCCGTTCTCTCCGTGCCGCCCGGGCCCGCAGTCCCGGGCGGCTTTATTTTGCCCTGACCGGATGCCTCCGCGCTTCGCGGGCGACCGACGTGAACCGCCCCGCCTTCCGCCCCGCCTTCCGCCGGTTCGAAGCTAGGTCGCGGCGGCCACGCGGATCCGAACGGCGAGGCGACCTTCGCTCTCCTCGCGCGAGAGGGTTGCGCCGATGGTCGCCGCGAGCGCTTCGCCTATTCCGGAGTCGAGGGTCCGGGCGCCGGCGGCCAGACCCTCTCCGACGGCTTCGAGGAGGAGGGCTCCCGAGGCTTCCGCCTTCAGGCGAAGGACGAGGCGGCCGCCGCGGTCCCGGATTTCGGCTATCGCGTCGGAGATGGCGAGGCCGAGGCCGAGGGCCAGGTCCAGGCCGGCTTGCGTTTCCGCGAGCTCGAGGCGCGGCGGCTCCCACGGACGCTCCGGGCTTCCTTGGGAGCCGTAGGCCTCGGCGGCGAGGGCGGCGAGATAGCCGGAGAGCTCGACGCGGTTGAGGTTTTCGGTCTCGTAGAGGCGGTCGTGGGCGATGGCCATGGCGACGATCCGGGCCTCGGCTTCCTTGAGCGCCGCGCGGTTTTCCGGGGAACGGAGGCCCTCGCTCTGGAGGCTGAGCAGGCTCGCGACGACCTGGAGATTGTTCTTGACGCGATGGTGCACTTCCCTGAGGAGGGTCTCCTTCTCCTCGATGCCGCGGCGCAGTTCGGCCGCCAGCGCGTCGCGGATGCGCAGTTCCCGTCGGACAAGGGCCGCGAGGAGGAGGCTCGTTACCAGGACGAACAGCCAGCCCTTGCCGGTCGAAACGGCGAGGAGGAGGCGGGGATCCCGCGCGAAGAGGAGGAGGAGACGGTCCGAAAAAAGGATCCAGCAGGAGGCGAAGAGGGCATACCAAAAAACGATCCGCACCGTCGCCCCGAAGGGTTTTTCACGCGCCATGCAACCTCCGCGGCCAAACAACGACCCTCGTCATTCACTATCGCGCTTCAAGCCGGGCGCGGCAAGCGTCCGGGCCGGCCGCATCCCCGTCGCGCCGGGGCTACCGTCGATTCCCCCGCCTCGCTATGCTCCATCCAAGGAGCCATGCATGCGCAGCCTTTCCGATCGCGTCATCATCGTCACCGGGGCCAGCTCCGGCCTGGGCCGGGCCATCGCCCTGGAGGCCTGGTCCCGCGGCGCCCGCCTGGCCCTTTGCGGCCGCAGCGCCGAAAAACTCGCCGCCGTCGTCGCCGAACTCCGCGCCGCGGCCGCCGTGTCCGCCCTG
Source organism: Spirochaetales bacterium (assembly GCA_036732745.1). GTDB lineage: Bacteria > Spirochaetota > Spirochaetia > Treponematales > Rectinemataceae > JAEUJG01. Next base: position 5,100 of record DAINBW010000237.1, read on the forward strand.
GCCGCCGCGGATTCCGCCGCCGGGGGGCCGGGGGCCGAGGGGAAGGCCCTTGCCACCGAGGGTCGGCTGTTCGCCGAGGCCTTCGACGCGACGGACGGGGCCGCCGTCGCCGGCTTCGTCGCGCGCGCGGCCGCGGCCCTCGGCCTCGCCGAGATCCTCA
>DAINBW010000238.1:0-5259 GCA_036732745.1 Spirochaetales bacterium
GGCGAGTTCGAGATAGCGCGAGGAGATGGCGCGCGCCGCCTTGGGCGCGTCCCGCTTGAAGGCGGCGGCCTCGTCGTCCGACCAGCGCCGCCGGAAGCCCTCGTCCTCGCCGGCCGCGACGGCCAGGCGCCGGAGCCGCGCGCCTTCTCGCCGCTCGACGGCCTGCCCGGGCAGGGCCGAGAGTTTGTCGCCGTCCACGGCGCAGGCGACCTCGCCCTCGACGCAGGCCACGAGGACGGCGCCTCCGGCCGAGCTCGTCACCGTGAATTCGGTGCCGCGCACGCCCGCGACCGTGTCGGCCGCGACGACCTCGAGCTCGGGGGAGCCCGCGAGTTTCTTCACTTTCAGGGCGAGCTGTCCCGCCACGAGCTCCGCCTGGCTCTTGGGCTTGTCGCCCGAACCGGCGAGCCGCAGGTAGAAGGCGCTTTTGGGGGCGACCGTGATGCTGCCCCGCATTCCCGTCGCGGCGCCGAGGGCGATGACGAGGGTGCCGCCGGAGCCGGTGCGGAAGAGATCCTCGTCGTAGATCTCGTCGCCGATGAAGGGATCGGCGATCGTCCGGCCGTCGCGCGTGATCGTGACGGGACCGTCGAGATATTCGATCGTGGCGATGGGATCCTCGTCGTCGGGGGAGGTTTCCGTCGCGGCGGGCAGGGCGTCCGCGGCGCCGACGAGGATGCAGGCCAGCAAGGCCAGGGAAGCGAACAGGCGTATACGTTTCATGGAAACCCCTTGCTCGCGGAAAGGAAGATGGTCCGGAGCGTCTGGCATACAGTTTAGGCCATCTTAGGGAAGTTGGCAAAGCCGAAGATGGATCGCCCGCGCCGTTGAATCGCGGGCGCGTCTCCGATACGATGCAGGGACGATGAGCGCGAAAAAGACGGCCTTGGTGTATCGGTGCGCGAACTGCGGCCGCGTCGAGCCGAAGTGGCTCGGCCGCTGTCCGGAATGCGGCGAGTGGAACAGCCTCAGGGAAGCCTCCGCCGCGGAGGCGCGCCCGGACCGCGCGGGAGAAACCTTCCCGATGCCGATCGGCGCCATCGATCCCGGAGAGGGCGCGCGGATCCCGACGGGTTCCGGCGAGGTCGACCGGGTCCTGGGCGGCGGCCTCATGCGGGGCTCCGCCGTCCTCCTGGGCGGCGAACCGGGCATCGGCAAGAGCACCCTCCTTCTCCAGCTCTGTGCCCGCGCCGAGGCGCCGGGACGGATCCTCTATGTTTCGGGAGAAGAGTCGCCGGCGCAGATCCGGCTCCGCGCCGACCGCCTCGGCTGCCTCCGCGAGGGCCTCGAGGTCTTCAGCTCGGGCGAGTTGGAGCGCATCCGGGGCGTCCTCGACACCGTGAAGCCGAGCCTCGTCGTCGTCGATTCGGTGCAGACCCTCCACGCGGAGGAGGCCGGGGCCGTGCCCGGCACCGCCAACCAGATCAAATACTGCGTCCAGGAGCTCGTCTCCTGGGCCAAGGAACGCCAGGCGGGGCTCTTCCTCGTCGCCCACGTGACGAAGGAGGGCCTCATCGCCGGCCCCAAGGCGGCCGAGCACCTCGTGGACGCCGTCCTCACCTTCGAGCAGAGCGAGGCCGAACTCCGGACGCTCCGCGCGAGCAAGAACCGCTTCGGCAGCGCCGAGGAGGTGGGCATCTTCAGGATGGGCGAGAAGGGCCTCGAGGAGGTCGCCGATCCCTCGGGACTCTTCCTCGTGCGCCGGGAGGGCGGCATGCCCGCCGGCGTCGCGGTCGCCCCCGTCCACGAAGGCAGCCGCATCCTCCTCGTGGAGATCCAGGCCCTTTCCGTGCCCGCGAAGGCCGGCCTGACGCGCGTCTATTCCGAACGCATCGATTCCGGGCGCGTGGCCCGCGTGGCGGCCGTCCTGGAAAAACACACGGGCTTGCGCTTTTCCGACCAGGACCTCTACGTCAATGTCGCGGGCGGCATGCGCCTCACCGAGCCGGGCATCGACCTGGCCCTCGCGGCGGCCCTGTATTCCGCGCGCTCCGACACGCCCCTTCCGCAGGGCAGTGCCCTGGCGGGCGAGCTGTCGCTGGCGGGCGAGCTCCGGCCGGTGCGGCAGATGCGCCGCCGGGCGCGGGCGGCCCGGGCCTTGGGACTGGACCTGGTGTTCGGTCCCGCCGGCGGCGAGGAAGGCGAGGGCAAGGAGTGGCGCGCCTCCAAGGATTTGAAGGAGGCCTTGAAGGCCCTGCTTGGCGGCAAGGGCCGCGCGGCTGCGGGCGGCGCCGCGGGCGGTTCGGCCGGAACCGCGGCCGGGGATCGCCGCGGGGACCGGTCCTCCGCCAAGAGTTCCTAGCTCCAAAGCGGTTTTTGGCATTTCCGCGGCCGCGCCCGCCCGCTATACTGATAGGCGGAGGCCGCCATGAAATTCGCCCATCCCGGCAAGAAGCTCGCGGGCATCGCCGTTGCCCTTTCCGCCCTGCGGAGCCGCCGGAGTCCCGCCTGCGGGGAATACCCAGACCTCGCCGCCCTCGGCGATCTCGCCGAGACCTGGGGCCTCGGCCTCGTCCAGCTCCTGCCCGTCAACGACTCGGGATCGCACAGTTCGCCCTATTCGGCCCTGTCGGCCTTCGCCCTCCACCCCCTCTATCTTTCCGTCGCCGAGCTGCCGGAGGCCGAAGGCGTCGGCGGCGCCGCCTACGTCGCCGCGGCCGCGGAACTGGCGGCGCGCTACGCGAAGGACGAGCGCCTCCGCTACGGCCCCTACCTCGCGGCCAAGCTCGAACTCCTCGAGCTCGTCTGGAACGAGGCCGGCGCGCCGCGCCTGGCTCCCGGCTCGCCGAAATACGCCGTCGAAGCCAAGGCCTTCGCCGCCTGGATCGCGGCCAATCCCTGGGTCAAGGCCTACGCGGTCTTCTCCGAGCTGAAGCGCCGCGAGGGCGGCAAGCCCTGGTGGGAATGGTCGGCGCGGCGCGATCCTTCGGCGAAGGAGATCGAAGCCCTCTGGGCCGATCCCGCCCTGGCCGACGGCACGCGCTTCCGCGCCTGGCTCCAGTGGCGCGCCGAGGGCCAGTTCGCCCGTGCGGCGGCCTCCCTGGCCGAGCGGGGCATCGAGCTCATGGGCGACATCCCCATCCTCATCAACGAGGATTCGGCCGAGGTCTGGGCGCGGCGCTCGGTCTTCCGCCTCGGCCTGGCCGCCGGCGCCCCGCCGGACATGTACTCATATCTAGGCCAGAACTGGGGCTTCCCGATCTACGACTGGGAGGCCCTGGCCAAGGACGACTACTCCTTCTGGCGCGAACGCCTGGCCGCCGCAGAGAAATTCTATTCCGCCTATCGCATCGACCATGTCCTCGGCTTCTTCCGGATCTGGTCCCTCGGCGAGCGCGAGCGCGAGGGCTACCTCGGCCGCTTCGTGCCGGACGCCTATGTCGAGCGGGCCGAGCTCGAGGCCCGCGGCTTCTCCCCGGAGCGCCTGCGTTGGCTCTCGGAGCCGCACGTCCGCACCGACCGGCTCGTCGCCGCCTGCGGGGGCGAGGCCGCCGAGGCGATGGAGGCGGCCCTCCTGGCCCTCGACCGCATCGGCCAGGAGGAACTCTTCCTGTTCAAGCGCGCGATCCGGGGCGAAAAGGACCTCGAGGAGCTGGCGGCGAAGGGCGTGGCCGGCTTTGGCGGCAAGGGCCTGTCCGCGCGCGCCCTCGACTTCCTGAAAGCCGCCTGGCGCGACCGGGCCCTCCACGAGTTCGAGCCGGGGCGCTACGTCGCCGCCTGGCGGCACGCCGAGGCGAGCGCCTGGCAAAGCCTGTCGGAGGACGAGCGCCGCGGCCTCGAGGCCCTGTTCGGCGAAAAGAGCCGGGACGGCCAGCGGCTTTGGGAGGAGACGGGCCGCCGGCTGCTCGGCGTCCTCGGGGAATCGAGCCCGATGCTTCCCTGCGCCGAGGACCTGGGCTCGGTGCCGCCCTGCGTGCCCCGCGTCCTCGAGGAGCTCGGCATTCTCGGCCTCAGGGTCCTGCGCTGGACCCGGCGCTGGGGCGAGGAGGGCGATCCCTTCGTGCCCCTCGCCGCCTATCCCGAGCTTTCCGTGGCCTGCCCCTCGGTCCACGACTCCTCCAGCCTCCGCGAGTGGTGGGAGACGGAGGCCGACCGCGAGGCCGTGTGGCGGCTTGCCGGCGAGGCCCTCGGCGCCGACGGGCGGAAGGGCCACGACGGCCGCTCCCTGGGAGCCGCGCCGCAACGGCTCGACCCGGGCTCGGCGCGGATCCTCCTCGAGGCGCTGGCGCGTTCCTCCTCCCGCTTCGTGGTCTATCCGGCGCAGGACCTCCTGGCTCTCGGCGAGGCCTTCAGGCCCGCCGATCCCCGCGCCGAGCGGGTCAACGTGCCCGGCTCGACCAACGACTGGAACTGGGGCTGGCGCCTTCCCGCGGCGATCGAGGAGATCGGCGCGGACGCGGAACTCGCCGCGGCCGCGCGCGCGGTGGCCGCCGCCAGACCCAGCTAACGCGCCCCTTGCCTCCGGCCCCGCGGCCCGGGCGGCCCCGCTACCGCGGCGCCCGCGGATGCTTTACAATTGAGTTCGTGAAGGAGGGCGCATGACGAGCTCTATCCAGGCGGGCGGCATGATCCTCGGCCCCCTGCCCGCCGCGGGCGGCGAGGCCCTGCTCGAGGAGTACCTCGCCTGCGGCATCCGCGCCTTTCTCCTGCCGGGGGCGCTCCTCGCCGAGCCGGAGCGGCTCGCCGCCCTCGCGGAGCTCGCCAGGCGGCGCTGCTCGGAGGCGGGGCTCGGGCGGGCGCTCGTGACCCTCGGCGGCGGCGCAGCCGCGGCGGCCGCGCCGCCCGAGCTGCCGGGCCTGCCGAGCGCGATGAGCCTGGCCGCCCGGGGCGACCGCGGAGCGACCCGCCGCGCCGGCCGAGCCTTCGGCGCCGCCCTCGCGGCCCTCGGCGTCGACCTCCTCTTCGCGCCACGCCTCGACCTCGCGAACGACCCCAAGCTGGCCGGCGGCGTCCTCGACCTTTTCGGCGAGGACTCCCTCAAGGCGGGAGCCTTGGCGTCGGCCTTTGCCCGCGGCCTGGCCGAGGGCGGGGTCGCGCCCTGCGGCCTGAGCTTCCCCGGTTGCGGCGCCCTGGCCTCGGACGGCCGGCAGGGCCCGCCCCTCGTGCCCTTTCCCCTCGAGCGCCTGGCGGAGATCGAAGCCCTGCCCTTCGCCAAGGCGATCCGCCTCGGCCTTTCGGCCGTCCTCGTCGGCCGCGTCCTTGTTCCCGCCATCGAGCCCGAGCGGATCCCCGCCGCGCGGAGCGTCCGCGCCATCGAGG
>DAINBW010000239.1:0-663 GCA_036732745.1 Spirochaetales bacterium
CCCGTCTAGACCCTCGGGCCGCTCATCCACAATCCCCAGGCCGTCGCCGACCTCGCGGCCAAGGGCGTCGTGCCGCTGGCGGAGACGGAACTGGACGGGCGCGTCGCGGGACGGCCGGTCGTCATCCGCGCGCACGGCGTGCCCCCGGCGGCCAAGGAGCGCCTCGCCGCCCTGGGCGCCAAGATAATCGACGCGACCTGCCCCCGCGTCCTCGCCAGCCAGCGGCGCGCGCGCGATTTCTCCGAGCGCGGGTATCTCGTCGTCATCGCGGGGGACCGCGACCACGGCGAGGTGGCGGGGGTCGCGGGCTACGCGCCCGGCGCCCTCGTCATCGGTTCCCCGGCGGAGGCCGAGCGCATCGAGGCCTCCGGACCCCTCGCCCTCATCGCGCAGACCACCATCCGAGCGGAGGAGTACGCGGCGATCCGCGAGGTCCTCGCGCGGCGCTTCCCCCTCCTCGAGGTGGTCGAGTCGATCTGCCCCGCGACCGAAGAGCGCCGCCGCGCCCTGGCCGAGCTCAGCGAGGCCTGCGACGCGATCGTCGTGGTCGGCGGCCGGAATTCGGCGAACACGAGCCGCCTTCTCGTGACTGCCAAGGAACTGGGCCGGCCCGCCTGGCTCGTGGAGACGCCCACCACGATCACCATGAAGATGGGAAGGAAG
>DAINBW010000239.1:673-5256 GCA_036732745.1 Spirochaetales bacterium
GAGACGGCGGCGGAACTGCCGACGGAGGTCTTCACCTTCGCCCGGATCGGCGTCACCGCCGGGGCGAGCACGCCCGACGAGCTCGTCGCGGAGGTCGAGGACGCCCTGCTCGCCGGCGGCGCCGCCCTTCCGGAAGCGGCCGCCTCCGCGCCCCCCCGCGGCTAGCCCGCCCCTCCGAGCCGATGCCGCGCCTCGCGAGCCGCCGCTACTTCCACCGCGTCCTCGGGCTCTTCCTCGCGGCCTCCCTGCTTCCCGTCCTCGTCCTCTCCTTCGCGCTGACGGGCATCGCGGCGTCGGTCCTCGAACGCGAAAGCGAGGAACGCGGCCGGGCCGCGGCTGAGGCCTTCGCCTCGCGCTTCGACGCGATAGCCGAAGGGGTCTCGAGGTCCCTCGCCCTCGTCGCGGCGGCGCCCGAGACCTTCGCCGCGCTCGCGCCCCCGCGCCGACCCGCCGGGGAGGAGGCCGCGGCCCTCGGGCGGTTCCTCGCGCGCGAGGCGGCGCGGGAAGGCGGGCTGGCCTTCGCCTTCGCCCCGGCCGGCGGCGGGCGGGCCTACGCGACCCGCGCCCTGCCGCGCGACTTCGACCCGGTCGTCTACGGCGATTGGGGCGTCTTCAGGAAGGCCCGCGCCTCGCGCGGGACGGTGTTCCTCGCGAGGCGCCGCATCGCGGAGGACGGCGAGGCCGCGCTCGTGGTCGCCGCGCGGGCGATCCGCGACGCGGACGGCGAAATCCTGGCCTACGCCCTGGCCGAGCTCGACCGCGGCGCCCTCGTGCGCGCGGCGCGCGCCGGCGGCCTCGACGCGGACTTCGAGCTCGTCTCGCCCTCGGGCCTCGTCGCCTTCAGCCTCGCTGACGCTTCCCGCGAGGGCCGCTTCGAGGACGAGCTGCCGCCCGTCCCGCGGCGCAAGCCGGCGGGCGGCGTCTACGCCGCCGCCGCGGCCGCGGGCTTCTCGGCGCGGGCACGGCCGCCCGCGAGCCTCCTCGGGGAGCTGACCGCCGCGATGCGCTCCGCCACCTACGCGGGCCTCGCGGCCTGCGCCGCCCTCGCCCTCGTCCTCGCCCTCGCCGCCTCGCGCATCGTCACGGAGCCGGTCGTCGCGCTTTCGGGCGCCATGCGCCGCCTCCGCGAGGGCGACCTCGCCGCGCGGCTCGAGCCCCGCTCGGACGACGAGCTCGGCGACCTCGTGCGCTCCTTCAACGCCACGGCGGGCGAACTCGAGCGGCTGATGCGCGAGGCCGTCGAAGACCAGGAACTCCTCCGCGGCGCCGAACTCCGCTCCCTCGCGGCGCGGATGAATCCGCACTTCCTCTACAACTCGCTCAATTCGATCCGCTCCCTCGCCAAGCTCGGCCGGGACGAGGAGATCGTCGAAATCGTGACGCGGCTCGGCAAGCTCCTCCGGGCCTCCGCCGGGAACCGCGAGGAGCTCTCCACCGTGGGCGCGGGGCTCGAGCTCGTGCGGCACTACCTCGCGGTGGAAAAGATCCGCTTCGGCGAGCGCTTCCGCTTCGAGGAGTCGGTCGATCCGGCCCTCCTTCCCTGCGAGCTCCCGAGCCTCGCCCTCGAACCCCTCGCCGAGAACGCCCTGACGCACGGCCTTGAACGCAAGGCGGGCCCCGGCCTCCTTCGCGTGGAGGGCCGCCTCGAAGGGGGGTACGCGGTGATATCCTTCGAGGACGACGGGCCCGGCGTCCCGCCGGAGCAGCTCGCCGAGCTTGCGGCGCGGCTCGGGGCCGGGGAGGTGCCGGAGGGCGGGCGGGGCCTCGGCCTGGCCGCGACGAACCGGCGGCTCAGGCTGCGCTACGGGGCGGACAGCGGCCTGGCCGTGGGAAACGGCGCCGGCGGCCGCGGCTTCCGGGTCGAGCTCCGCGTCCCCGCGAAGGACGCCGGCGCGGTCGGCGCGGCCGGCGCGACCGGCGCGGCCGGCCCGGGAGGAGCCGCGTGAGAACCCTCGTCATCGCGGAGGACGAGGAGCTCTTCCGGCGGGAACTGGCCACGGCGACGCCCTGGGAGGAGTTCGGCTTCGTGCTCGTGGGCCAAGCCGCGGACGGGCTCGAGGCCCTGGAGCTCCTCCGCGAGCGAAGGCCCGACGCCCTCCTCGCGGACCTGCGGATGCCGCGGCTCGACGGCCTCGGGCTCCTCGAGCGGGCCGCCGCGGAGTTCGGCGAGGAGGAGCGACCCTTCGCCGTCCTCATCACCGGACACTCGGAGTTCGAGTACGCGCGCGGCGCGCTGCGCCTCGGGGCCTTCGACTACCTCCTCAAGCCCCTCGACGACGAGGAGCTCGCGGGCGTCATGCGCCGCCTCGCGGCCGCGATCGACGACCGGCGGCGGCGCGCGGCGCTCGCGGCCGCCGGCGCCGCGGGGGCGGAGCCGGCCCTCGCCTTCTTCGCCGAGTACGTCCCCCGCGGCCCGCGCGACCCCCAGGACGCCTACGTGGAGCGCGCGATCGCGGCGATCGCCGACCGCTACGTGACGGCCCTCTCAGCGGAGGAGATCGCCGCCGAACTCGGGATCTCGGGCGGGCACCTCGCGCGCCTTTTCAAGTCGCGGACGGGGCTCACCTTCGCCGAGTACCTGACGCGGTTCCGGATGAAGCGCGCGGCGGAGCTCCTCAAGGATCCCACGATCCGCGTCGGCGAGGTGGCCGACCTCGTCGGCTATCGCGACCAGCGCCACTTCTCCGCCCTGTTCCGCCGCCTCGTCGGCGTCACGCCCACGCGGTTCCGCGAAGGGAGGTTCGGGCGCGGCGGGGACGAGGATCGCTAGGACGGAGAAAGCGCCGGCTCGATTCCTCTTTTCGGGGGATACCGCGAACGCGCCGAACGGCGTAGAAAGAGGCAACCTCGCGAAAAGGAGAGACGCATGATCGTGGATGTCTCGGCCGTCGGCCCCGAAGCCCAAACCCCGCTCGTCAACATGGTGAAGCTCTATTGCCATGAATGGTCGGCTTACAACGGGATCGACATGGACGAGCGCGGGGAGTTCGAATTCGAGCGGCAGGTTCCCAAGTTCTTCGGGAAGGAACGGCATTGCGCCTTCTTCATCAGGGTCGAGGGAAGGCTGGCGGGCTTCGCGCTCGTCGACGACGATTTCGATTTCGCCGCCGACGCCGACCACGCGGTCTCGGAGTTTTTCGTGCTGAACAAGTACCGGCGCCTGGGCGTGGGCGGGATCGCCGCCAAAGAGGTTTTCCGCCGCCTTCCCGGCAAATGGGAGATCAAGACGCATCCCGCCAACACGGCTTCCATCGCTTTCTGGGAGAGCGTCGTCAGGGAGACGGCCGCTTCTTCCTACCGCAAGATCGAAGCCTGCGGCGCCGCGAGATACGCCGACGGCTCGCTCGGAACCATTTTCACCTTCGCGACCTGAGACGCGCGGCGGTGGTGCGCAAAGGCTCTCCCTCGAGCCTTCGCCCATCACCCTCCCGCGCCGCCGCCCAGGTCCCCCACGAGCCACTCGATAAACCTGACGGAGTTCTCCATATCCCGCTTGCGCAGCATTTCAAGGATGTTCCGGTATTCCTTCCGCAGGTAATTACCGCCTGTCGGGGTCCCTGAGTAGACGTAGCTCGAAAACTGGTAGAGGTAGAGCTTCAGCAAGGAATACTCGTGGTTGAGCACGACCGAATCCCCCCGAAGCTCGTAGAGCTCCCGCTCGAAATTCAGGAAAAGATCGACGCCGCCGCCGTCGAGACCGCCCAACCCGTCGTTGAGCAACTCTATCCTCGAAAGGTATTTCTTCTGGTTCCTGACGCGGAGGTCGACCGGAAAATTGCTTGCGAGGAGATCGGTGAAAACATCGACACATTCCTTTTTCGTGAGCGCCTTCGCCTTTGGGGCCGGGGCCTTCGGCGAGCGGAGGAGCGCGAGGGCGCGGTCGTAATCGTCCTTCAGCTTGAGGAAGCGTTCATGGTTGTTTTCGACGGCGCTCACGTCCGGGTGCAGGGCCTTGGCCAGCTTCCAGAAGAGCCGCTTCAAGTCCTCTTCGGAGCCGATCTTCCCCTCGGCGATCAGCTTCCCGAAGGGATCGATCCCGGGCACCGCGGGCCTCGCCGCTAATCCGCGCCGCGCGCGAGTTCGGCGCGGAAGGCCGCGACGGTCTCCGCCTTGCCGGCGGCGGCCGCCTTGATGTCGTAGGAGAACAACTCGAGCGAGGAGAGCGCCGGCAGGCCTTGGGGCGGAGACGCGTCGCTCCGCGCCGAGCGGCGGCCGAAGCGGCCGGCCAGGACGCGGGCCACGTCCGGTCCGAGGGCGAAATCGATGACGCGCCGCGCGGCCTCGGGCCGCTTCGCGCCGGCCAGGAGGGCGACGCCGTCGGGCACGGCGCTCGTTCCGTCGGCGGGATAGACGATGCGGAGGTCCGAGCCCGCCGCGAGGGTTTCCGCGGCCGCGTTCTCGAAGGAGAGGCCCACGAGGTATTCGCCCGAGGCGACGGAGGGCAGGACCTGCGTCGACTCGGGCAGGATGCGGCCGCCGAGGGAGCGCGCGAAGCGGGACATCGCCGCCCCGTCCGGGCCCGCCGCGACGGGCGCGCCCTTGCCCGCCAGCGCCCGCGTCGCGGTGCGGAGGATGGTGTAGGC
>DAINBW010000240.1:0-5250 GCA_036732745.1 Spirochaetales bacterium
GCTGCGGGTCGCCCTCGCCGTGGCGGCGGCGATCTTCTTGGCTTCCTGCGGGGGCGACCCGCCCGAGATCCTTGGCCTGGAGTGGCGCCTCGAGTACCGGCCCATGGACCGCGGGCCCGCGGGCGGCGCGGCCTACGAGAGCCTCTCCGTCTTCGCCAACGTGAAGGATTCCGACGGGCCCGAGGACCTCGAGGCGCTCTGGCTCGTGGCCGACGGCGCGGAGCTGTCCTGGACGATGGACGCCTCCAACTGGACGCGGCGCGAGGAGGCGGGCGAAACCTGGTTCGGCGCGGCCGCCCTCGCGATGCCCGATTTCGGCGCCCTGCCGCGCGGGGAGTACCGGGTCGTCGCGGCCGACCTCGCGGGGCGGCGCGTCGAACGCCCCTTCGACCTTCCGCCCGATCCCCGCGGCCGGGCGGAAGGCGCGGGGCCGCCCTACCCCCTTCCCCGCGTCACCTGGAAGGCGGGCAAGGTCGCCGTCGACTCGGCCTGGCCCGAAACCATCCTTCTCGCCTATGACGGCGCCGGCGCCCTCCTCCGCGGGGTCGCGGCGCGCGCCGGCGACAATGAACTGGCCGCCCTCTTCGGGGCGGAGGACGCGGGGAGGGCCGCCGCCCTCGCCTCCTACGGCTATGATCCGGCGCGGCGCATCGGAGCGTATTCATGGAAAACGGAAAAGCGGTAGCGAGCGACCCCTTCGAGGGCGGCGCCCCCGACAAAAGCATAAAGACCTTCGTCCTCAGGGCGGGTCGCATGACCGACGGCCAGCGCCGCGCCCTCGAGGAACTCGGGCCGCGGCTTTGCCTGCCCTTCGACGCGAAAAAGCCCCTCGACTACGCCGCGGCCTTCGGCAACGACCGGCCCGTCGTCGCGGAGATCGGCTTTGGCATGGGCCGGGCCACCTGGCAGATCGCCGCGGAGAATCCCGAGACGAACTACCTCGGCATGGAGGTGCACACGCCGGGCGTGGGCAAGCTCCTGGCGGAGCTCGGAGAGCGCGGCATCGGCAACGTCCGCATCCTCCACCACGACGCCGTCGAGGCCTTGGAGCGCGTGATTCCGCCCTGCTCCCTCGCGGGCTTTCACATCTTCTATCCCGATCCCTGGCCCAAGAAGCGCCACCACAAGCGCCGCCTCCTCCGGCCCGGCATCGTGGAGCTCCTCGTGTCGCGGCTCCGGACCGGCGGCTACCTTTACTTCGTGACCGACATCGAGGAGTACGGCGAATGGACGCTGGAGCTCCTGTCCCGGACGCCGGGCCTGCGCAACCACTACGAGGGCTTCGCGCCGCGGCAGGAATGGCGCCCCGAAACGAAGTTCGAGTCAAAGGCAGCCGTCGCCGGCCGCGGCGTCTGGGAAGTGCTCTTCGAAAGAGTATAGAGGGAACATCCGGCGGTGCCGCGAGGCGGGTCGAGCCGGACGGTACGATGGGAACCTATCACCGGTACCGGCGACCGCTGGAAACGGAAACGTGCCATAGTGGCTCGAGAACTTCTCGAGCCTTTTTTTGTCCTGTTTCGCTTACTTATTGTTCGTTTTATTTTACATTTGGTTAAACTTGCGTTACATTGTGTTACGACACTGCCTTTCTCCTGATGGCGGCGCGTAATCATGTTGGGCTTCCGCCGCCTAGGCTTCAACGTCCGTTCGAATAAGGAACGCAATGGCTATCGTCAAGGAGGCGACGACATGAAAACCTATCGAGGGACCGCGATGGCGGTCGGGCTGCTCTATGCCGCGGGGACCGTGGCGGGAATCTTGAGTCTTCTGTTCACCAAGGAAATCTTCGCTTCAAGCGATTTCCTGGGACGCATCGCCGCCGATCCCGCGCCGCTGCGGGCAGGGGCCTTCTGCGTGCTGGTGATGGCGCTTTCCCTCGCCGCGATGCCGGTATTCCTCTACCCGCTTTTCAAGAGAGAGAATCCGGCCCTGGCGATGGGGATGGTGGTGTTCAGGGGGCCGCTGGAAGCCTGCGTCTACATGGCGACGGTACTCAGCTGGCTTCTCCTGGCGGCGTTCGCCGAGCGCGGCGCGGCGTTCGGCGCCGAGGCCGCTTCCACGTCGGCGGTTGTATGGATCCTGCGGATGACGGTCGACATCGCCGCCCCCATGAACTCGATCATCTTTTGCATCGGCGCCATGTTCTTGTACATCCTGTTCTTCCGCACGCGGCTTGTGCCGCGATGGCTGACCGCGTGGGGAATCGGCGGAACGGCGTTGTACCTGCTGGTCTATCTTGTCAAGTTTTTCGACCTGCCCCCGAAACTCGACCTGCTCGTGTTGCCGCTCGCCGTGCAGGAAATGGCGATGGCGCTCCGGCTGATCTTCAAGGGTTTCGACCTACCGGCGCTGGAAGCCCTGCTCGCTCGAGGGAACTAGGTTCCCTCGAGGCCTGGTGGAAACGTCTATCGGGATCGCGACGCTCCCGGCTTGAAGCCCGGGGCCAAGTAGCGGCGGAAGCCCGATGAGGCGCCCTTGGAAAAGGCCTTCCTGAGCGCGGGGCGACGCTCCAGCCAGCGGAGGAGGGCGTCGAAGGGGCCCACTTGGAGAAGCGTGAAGGCCGCGAAGAGCGCCAAGCCGAGGATGAAGGCCGCTGGACCGAAGGCGCCGGCGGGGAGCGCGGGCAGGGACGCGCGGAGGACGGCGCGCGCCGCGGGCAGGGCCGCGAACATGGCGGCGAGATTGGGCAGAAGCACGAGGACGAGCCGCGCCCGGGAGGCCTGGATCGAGCGCGCGGGGCAGGCGTTGATGCAGCGGTTGCAGCTCGTGCAGGCGAGGTTCCAGGCGGGGAGACCGTTTCGCATCCGGATGGCCCGCGCGGGGCAGGTCTTCTCGCAGAGGCCGCAGGAGGTGCAGCTCGTGTCCGCCACGAAAAGCCGCGCGAGGGCCTTGCGGGCGAGCCGCCGGTAGATCCACCCGACGAACCGCCCGAGGCTCAGCGTAAGGGCGTTCCGCCGGACGAAGCTCCCCTGCCCTCCCTCGTGGGTGGACTCGAGGGCCGGCCCGATGGCCGCCGCGAGGGAAGCGCTGAAGGCGCGGGCCTCGACGTCGCCGCGCCCGATCAGCCGGGCCGCCTCCTCGCCGCCTGAGGGATTCGAAACCTGCGTCCAGTTCTCGGGATAGCTCGCCTCGGCCGTGGCGAGGACGCGGGCGCCCTTGCGCCGCAGGAGCGAGGCTGCGACGATGGGCGCGGCGCCGCTCCAGCCGGGGGAAACCTTCCCCTTGACCCAGGTCGCGCCGCAGGCCACGAGGCCGGCCGCGTCCGCGCCGTCGAGCCGGCCGGCGGACTTGAGACGCTCCACGACCAGGGAAGGCGGCGAGAAGCCCAGGCTCGGGAAGCCGAGGACGAGGAGCTCCCCGGCGCCGAGGGCCGGGAGCAACGCGCCGGAACCGAGATCCAGCCACTCTATCGCATAACCTTCCTTCGCGACCGCCTCGGAGGCGGGGCCGAGGGCGCGCAGGGTGTTTCCCGTGCCCGTGTAATAGGCGAAGACCGCTCTCTTCACGTCAAACCTCCCGGACCCCTGCCTCCCGCGGGGGCGAGGGCCTTGGCGATGAAGGCGGCCGCGCCCCGCGCCAGGGCGGCGCGGTCGTAGGTCCCGTCATGGAACCCGTAATATCGATCAAGCCCCGGCAGGAGCTCGGAATCGCAGATGGCGATGAGAAGCGCGTTGGCGAGACGCGTCGCGAGCTCGAGGTCGAGCTCCGGCGCCAGCTCCCCGCGCGCGGCGGCGCCGTCGAGCAGGGCGCGCACGACGGAACGAAAGGCGGCGGCTACGGGCGCGACGAGGGATTCGGCCCAATCGGCGTCGCCGCCGGCGTGGGCGTCGGCGTGGGCGGCCCGGGCCCCGTCGCCATCGGGAACCGCCTCCGCGACTTCGGCAAACTCGGCGCGGCGCGACGGACGCGACGGACGCGGCGGGCGCGGCGTCACCGAGTCGCGATAGGCGGCAAGGGCGAAGACCTTGAGGAGGACGGGACGCGATTCGGCCCAGGCCAGTCCCTCGTTGAGGTAGGCCTCGAAGCCTTCCCGGAGCTCGAGCCCCGCCATTTGGGCGCGGCAGCAGTCGAGTTCGGCGACCAGGCCCGCGGCCGCGAGGGCGCAGGCGGCCCGCACCATCGCGTCGCGGTCGGCGAAGTACTGGTAGAGGGAACCGACGGGCACGCCGGCGCGGGCGGCCACCGATTTGATCGAAGCGGCTTCGGGACCGCGTTCGGCGAGTTCCGAGAGGACGGCTTCCACGACCAGGCTCCGTTTGCCCGCGTCGAGCCGGAGGAAGGTGCGCGATACGCCGCCGGTGGCCTCCAGCCGCGAGAGGAGCTCCGCCGTTTCCCGCTGGGCAAAGGGTACTTCGTTTTCGCCAGTACATGAACTCATGGTTCATATAATATGAACCATGAGTTCATAAGTCAAGCATATTTCTGCAAATCCCGAAGCGGGAGGCGAGCCCTTGGCGGCGCCTACTCGCCGAAGAGGAGCCCCCGGTAATAGCTCGTATCGATATCCGTGTTCGGCGTCCCCTTCTTGTAGCGCCAGAAGCGGACCCGGGCCGACACCGCGCTCTTCTCGTCATACCCGCCCTTGATGGCCGAAAGGGGGAAACGCGCCTCTATGCAATCGACGCCGACCGCGAACTCGCCGACGGGCGTCATGGCGAAGGCCTTTTGGGACCAGACTTGGGCCGCTCGCCCGCTTTCCTCCCGCGCGACCTCGAGGTCGAAGCCCACTTGGGCGCCGCCGATCGAAAGATCGTACTTGTCGCCGACGACGAAGGCCGGTTTGCCGTTGGCGAGATCGATGCGCCAGTACAGGTAGGTATCGTCCCGGCAGACATAGGCCGCCGAGATGTCGCTGCCCGAGATCTTCTTCTCGATGGAATCCCCGGCGGGATCGGTAAAGGCCGCCGCGACGCCGGCCCAGTCATCGGTCTTGCCGTCGATCTTGATGGTCTTGCGCGGCAGGCGGAAGTCCTTCCGGCCCATGGTCGGCGTCGCCGTGAAGCGTTGTCCCGGTTTGAGGTTCAGGTCCAGGATCCAAGGATCGAAGTCCTCGGCCTCGACGCGGATCTTGACGGGACCGGCGGGATACTCGCCGTCGAAGAAGGGGGATCCCGTCGGCGTCTTGTCCGCGGCCGCGAGGCCGTTGATCGTGAGGGTCGAGCCGATGGGGCAGAAGACGACCTTGAGCCGCGACGGGGCGGGCACCAGCTCGCGGCGGAGGGTCAGGCGCTCGCCGCTCTTGGCGTCGAC
>DAINBW010000241.1:0-5218 GCA_036732745.1 Spirochaetales bacterium
TACTCGTGGTTGAAGGACGACACGAGGACGCGGTCGCCGAGTCCGAGCTCGCGGATCAGGGCGACGACCCGCTCCACTATCCATGCGTCGCAGGGGTGGCCCGTCGCGTCCTTGATCTCGACATTGACGCGCTTGCCGCGCGCCTTGGTGAGTTCGAGGGCGGCGCGGAGCGTGGGAACGCGGATTCCCGCGAAGGAAGCGAGCTCGGCCTCCGTCACGCGGCCCAAGGCCACCTGGCCGAAGGGATCGGCCCGGCCGTACCAGGTGCCCGCGTCCAGCGTCTCGAGCTCCGCCAGGTCGAAGTCGTAGACCGTCCAGGGCTTGCGCGCGGGGAAGCGCTCCGCCGCGTCGGTCGTCCGCTTGAGGGAATCGTCGTGGATGACGACCAGGGTCCCGTCGCGGCTCGCCGCCACGTCGAGTTCCCACCACTCGCAGCCGAGCTCGAAGGCCCGTTCGGCGGCGGTGAGGGTGTTTTCCGGCGCGACGCCGCGGAAGCCGCGGTGGGCGAAGACGATGACGGCATCGGAACTGTTCATGCTTTCCTCCGTAAGGCGGGAGCCGCGTCCCTCCCGCCATTCTAGGCGCGGCGCCCGATCCTGGGAAGGGCCGCGGGGCGTTTGGGCGACGGACTCAGCGCCGGGCGCCGAGCCCGTTCCAGACCAGGCCGACGAGAAAGGTGTTGTCCTGGTGCCCTGCCCCTGGCAGGAGGCGAAAGGGCCGGTACCGGTTGATGTAGTTCGCGCTGAGCTCGAAGGAGCCGAGGACGACCGTGACGCCGCCCATGAAGCCCGAGCCCGAGGCGGTGCCGCCCCCGCTCCGGATCGCGCCCGCGCCCACGGTGAGGTGGCTGTATTCGTAGACGCCGCGCAGCGCCAGCCAGGGCAGGGGCCAGAGCTCGAGGCCGGGCATCGCGCGGATCGAGAAGTAGCCGCGCGCGTCGAGCCCTATCTCGCCGATCGTCTTCAGGTTCGCGAAAAGGCGCTGGTCAAGGAAGCCGCCGGTGAGGCCGAGCGAGGCGATGAGCGGCACCTGGCCCTTCTTGAAGCTGCCGGGGTTGCCGTCCGCGATCCCGCCGGGCGGGGCCAGGACGTAGAACTCGGGCAGGCTCGAGTAGACCGCCTCGAGCTCCGCGCTGAAGGTCCCGTCGGGGGTCCGGTAGGCCGCTCCGGCGGCCGCCAGGAAATGGAGGCCGACCGTTTCCGGGTAGATCGCCGACCAGCTTCCGACGAAGGAGGAAGTGTTGTTGGGCTGGAGGTACGCGGCGCCGAGCGAGACTCCGAGGCTCAGTCCGGGGGCGACCTGGCAGCCCCCTCCGACGACGGCGCCGAGGGGCGTGAAGTCGAGGTTGAGTTCCTTGTGCGCGGGGTCCTCGACGACGAAGGGCGCCGAGGCGCTTGGATCGTTGAAGCCCGAATAGAGATTCGAGTTCGAGATGACGGCCTCCGCCATGAGGCCTGCCTTGGCGCCGAGGGGGAGAAGCGCGCCGAGGCGCGTCGAGAATCCCGCCTCCTTGGCCTTGAGGCCGCCTCCCGGGGTCGGCGTCTCCACGGCGACGATGCCGTATTCGCCGACATCGGAACCGACGAGCCTGGAAACGCCCACCCAGGAATAGGCGCCGCCCTTGTCGATGAGGCCGAGGAGGGCGGGGTTGTAGGTCGGCGCGTACTTCTCGAGTTCGACGAGGAAGCGCGGGCTCCCCGAAGCCAGCTTGGCGGCGTAGATGGCGACCGCGGCGTTCCGGGGATCGATGGCCTTCGCCACCTCGATCTGCTTCTTCGCGGCGGAGGTGTCCTTCTTGTCGAGGGAGTCGACGGCGCCGGAGAAGGCGAGGAGGGCCTCTTCGCGCTTCGCCGCAGCGACCTTGGGCGCCTTGGCCGGGGCCGGCGCCGCGGCGGCCGACCGTCCGGCGCCTATGCCCTTGAGCGCCGAGGCCGCGAGTTTCTTCGAAATGCCGTCGTAGTCGGCCAGGGGGCCGAGGTTCTTGTCCGACCAGGCGACGGCGCCCGTTTCGACCTTGATCATCCTGCAGCTGACGAGGACGGCCGAGTCCATGTCGACGATCTCGCCGAAAAGGAGATAGTCGACGGCGAGGAGCTTGCCCATCTCGAGCTGGGCTTCCGCGCTCGCAAGGCCCGAGAGCGCGAACTCCATCTCGCCGAGCAGGGCGGCGCGGCGCTCGCGGTCCACGAGGACGATGCCCTTGGAGGCCGCGAGCTCGGCGGCGACCATTTCCGCCAGGCCCTTGCCGACGTACTTGAGTCGCGGATTGTCGCTCGTTACGGAAAAGTCGACGACGGCGAGACTTGGCGGGGCGGCGAAGGCCGCGCCGATCGTAACCAGGGCGCACAGGACCACGAGTGATTTTTTCTTCATCGGGCTACCTCGCTGGAAACGGGCTGCCCTTTCAATGATAGGCGATCCGCGGAAGTAAACAAGGGCGCCCCCGGCCGGGAGCGCCCTTCGATCCGGAGAAGGCGGGGAGATCCTAGCTTCGGCCCGCCGCCTCCGGAACCGGGCCCGCGCCCGACTCCTCGGCGCGCGCGCGGAGCTTGGCCTTGAGGTCGGCGATGTCCTTCGGGATGAAGCGGCCGGCGAAGACGAAGAAGGCGAAGCAGATCGCCCAGGCGCCGACGCAGATGACGAGGATGGAGTTCTCGACGGAGGTCTTGTCGGCCAGGATGCCCGCGAGGAGGGGCGCGGCGGCGGAGCCGAAGATCTCGATGAAGTTCTGCACGGCGTTCGTCGTGGCGCGGATCTCGGGCTCGGTCACGTCGTAGAAGGAGGAGATGACGTTGGGCGACGCGAAGGGCATGAAGAAGGAGGCGCAGGCGAGGAGGACGCCGAAGGTGAGCTTGTCGGCGTAGGGGACCTTGACCGCGGCGAAGAGGAAAATCGCCCCGAGCGCGACGCCGGCGGCGCCGACGATGACGCGGCCCTTGGGCGTCTTCTTGAAGAGCCGGTCGCCGATGACGCCGCCGACCGGGTAGCCGGCGGCCATGACGAGGACGGCCGGCACCATCGTGAGGAGGACCTCCGTGTCGCCGAAGCCGCGGCCGCCCTTGCCGAGGTAGCCGAAGATGTAATACGTGATGACCTGCCAGGGGAAGACGCCGATGAAGCCCTGGAGGAAGAGGATGATGAGGCTTTTCTTCCTGAACAGGCTCCAGACGGTCGTCCAGCTGAACTTGAATTTCTCGAGGTGCTCGACGCCCTGGAGCTCCGGCTCCGCCGCGCCGCGGGGCTGGTCCTTCACGCCGAAGAAGATGACGACCGCCACGAGGACGCCGAGGCCACCCGTCAGGTAGAAGATGTTGCGCCAGCCCCAGGTCGCGCCGAGGATGATCGCGAGGACCATGCCGACGAGGTAGCCGATGGGCTGCGCGACCTGGAGGAGACCGTACATCTTGCCGCGCTCCTTGGGCGGGTAGTAGTCGGAGACCATGCTGAAGATGCCCGGGTAGCTCGAGTCGTCGATGCCGGTGGAGGCCCGGGTCATGAGGAAGACCGGGTAGGTCGGGGCGATCGCGTTGAGCCAGGTCGTGCAGCCCCAGATGAGCGAGGCCAGGGCCAGGAGCTTCGGCCGGGCGTAGTGGTCGTAGAGCCAGCCCCAGAGCGGGTAGAAGACCGCGCCGACGACGATGGCCAGGGTGTTGATGAGGCCCCATTGGGTGAAGTTGATCTTGAAGGTGTCCATGATCTGGCCCTGGAGGGGGCCGATGAGGAGCTTGTCGGTCTGGTGGAGGAGCATGAAGGCGAAGAAGGAGGCGAAGGCGAAGGTCGCCTGCCGCTTCGTCGCCGCTTTCTTGTCACCGAGGTCCATGGCGCGCGTCCTTGTTTCGTGGTTCGGGGTCCCGCTCGGTCCGCGGGACCGGCTCCCCTCTCTTGGGACCACTCTACGCCCAAGGAGCGGCGGACGCAAGCGCCATCGCGCTTCCGTCGCCCGCCGCGCCCTAGGCGGTCGCCCATCGCGCTTCCGTCGCCCGAGCGGCCCGCCGCGCCCCCGTCGGTCGCCCATCGCGCGACTGGCGGCCGGCGCGCGCCTGCCGGCCGGCGCGCCGGGGCCGTCCCTCCGGGGCGGCGGGAGGGATCCGCCTAGGGCCGCCCCTCGGCGCCGGACCCGCCGGCGCCCGCGCGGCGGGCCTCCTCCTCGCGGAAGACGCGGAGCGCGCCGGCGATCGGGCCGCCGCCCTCGCGCTCCAGGCGTTCCGCCTCCGCGCGGTCCACGCCGAGGAGGACCATGATGATCGCGAGCTTGGGCCGCCGTCCCGCGGCCTCGAAGGCTATTTCCGCCTCTTCCGGGGAGCAGCCCGTCGCCTGCCGGACGAGGCGCTTGGAGCGCTCGACGAGCTTGCGGTTGACGGGGGAGAGGTCGACCATGAGGTTGCGGTAGACCTTGCCGTAGCGGATCATCGCCGCGGTCGTGATCATGTTGAGGGCCAGCTTCTGCGCGGTGCCCGCCTTCATCCGCGTCGAGCCCGTGACGACCTCGGGGCCGACGTCGAGGTGGATGGCGTGCTTCGCGTAGGCGAAGGTCTTGGAGCCCGCGTTGCAGCTGATCGCCGCGACGACGGCGCCCATCGCGCGGGCCTTCTCCATCGCGCCGAGGACGTAGGGCGCCTGCCCGGAGGCGGTGATGCCGACGAGCACGTCCCCCGGGCCGAAACCGATCCGCTCCAGGTCGCGGATGCCGGCCTCGTGGTCGTCCTCCGCGCCTTCGATGGAGCGCACCAAGGCCTCCCTGCCGCCGGCGATCAGGCCCTGGACCATCTCGGGCGGCGTGCCGTAGGTCGGCGGACATTCGGAGGCGTCGAGGACGCCGAGCCGGCCCGAGGTGCCCGCTCCGATGTAGACGAGCTTGCCGCCCTTGCGGAGCGAGTCGACGACGTCGTCGACGAGGGCCGCCAGCGGCTCCATGGCCCGCTCGACCGCGAAGGGCACGGTCTTGTCCTCGGCGTTGATGATCCTGAGGATCTCCAAGCTTCCCTTGGAGTCGATGTCCATCGAGCGCTCGTTGCGGCTTTCCGTCGTGAAGCCCTCGAGCATGTCCTGCGTTATGGTCGTGTCGATCATTGTCGTCGCTCCGGTTTTTTGGTTTCGCCGCCCGCGGGCGCGGCCAGGGCCGGCGGGCGGTATTCGCCGTCGGCCCCGCAGGCCTCGGACATTTCCCCGAGCCAGCGCGAACAGGCGAGGAGGCAGCGCGGGACGTGGAAGAAGCCCT
>DAINBW010000242.1:0-5188 GCA_036732745.1 Spirochaetales bacterium
ACCTGCCTTTCGCCCTTCGGCGTGGCCGCCTATCGCGACCTGCCCGCCCCGCCCGCCGCGCCGGCCGCCACCGCCGCGCCGGCCGCGCCGGCCACCGCCACGACTGCCACTGCCGCGACTGCCACCGCGCCAGCCGGAGCGGTCGCGCCGGCGCCCTTCCTCGGTATGCCCCTCCTGGCCGCGGGCCTCGCGGACGGCCGCGTCCTCCTCCTCGGGCCGCGGGGCGAGCGCGTGGCGGAAGCCCGCTCGCCGGAGCCAATCGCCGCCCTCGCGACGGACGGCGCCATCCTGCATTGCCTCGACGCGCGCGGCCGCGCCTTCGCCCTCTCCGGCTCCGGCGCCCTCCTCTGGTCGGCGGAGACCGGGGTCAGGGCCGGCCGACTCGCCCTTTTCGCCGAGCGCCTCGTCGTCCTCGGCAAGGGCGCGGCCCTTTCCCTCTCCCTCGAGGGCGAGGTCTTCCGCGAGGCGCGCTTCGCCAACGCGGCCGCCGAAGGCGCCGTCTCGCCCGCCGGCCTCCTCTTCTCCCCGGGCGAGGACTGGGTCCTGGCCGCCTATCGCTTCGAACGCCCCCTCGGCCCTGCCGTCGCGCCGCGCCCGCCCTCCTACGCCGCCGGTGAGGCCGCCAGCCTCGAGTCCCTCGTCCTCGCCGAGCTCAAGGCCTTCGAACCGCGCGTCGCGGAGGCCGACCACCAGCTCGCCCTCCTCGCCGGTATTGAAAAAAGCCTGGATTCCGCTACGCTTGGTACGGAGGAACCCCGCGCCGCGGCGACGGCCGCCGCCGTCGCCAAGGGCGCCTTCGACCTCGAGCTGCCCCAGTCCCTCCAGCGCTTCCGCGGCAATCCCCTCCCGCGCGCCCGCGCCGCCTGGATCCTCGGACGCATCGGCTCGCCGGAGAACTCCGGCGCCCTCCTCGAGGTCTTCGCCAAGGACCGCGATCCGGCGGTCCGCGCCGCCGCCTGCGAGGCCCTCGCGGAGATCGGCCTCGATCCCGAAGGGGCGATCGGCGTCGCCTTCCTGGCCGCCGTGAAGGGGCAGGGGAGCTCTCCCGCCCCCTCCGCCGGCGGGCCGGGCGTACCCCTGGAGGAGCGGGAGGCCCTGGTCCTCATCGCCGCCGTCGAGCGCCTGGCCCTCCGTTCGGGCTCGCCGCCCTCCGCGGAGATGGTGCGGGCGGTCCTTTCCCTGGCCGCCAAGCCCTACGGCTCGGAGGTCAGGAGCCGCGCGACCCGCGCCCTCGGACGCATCGCCGGGACTTTCGGATCCCGCTAGCCTGCGATATTATGGTGGTACGAACCTTAGGAGGCATCGTGAAAGCCAGGACAGCCGCGTTCGCCCTCGTCGCACTCCTCGCCCTCGCTTCCGGAGGTCTCGCCGCCCAGGCGGGCCCCGCCGCGTCGCCCGCTCCCGCCGCCCCGGCGACGCCCACCGCTCCCGCCCCCGGCCTGGAGGTGGACCGCGGCGAGATCGAATCCGCGCGGGACAAGCCCATCAAGTTCGTCAACTACGAGGGGCCGCAGTCGCGCATCGACAGCCTGGCCTCCATCAAGGAGATCGGCTCCTCCCTCGGCCGCCCCTTCGCCCCCGCCGCCGGCGCGGCGCGCGGCCCGCAAGCCGGCCGCTCGGGCGCCCTGTCCCGCTACGCGGTGATCCGCGCGGTCGACCCCGCCGCCAAGGAGGGCCTGGACGCGGACATCCTCGTCATCGGCGCGGACGCCGAGGTCGACCACGTGCGGAACCTCCGCTGGATCATCGCGGGCTACCTCTCCGCCGCCTGGGGCTATTCCGAGCGCGACGCCTACACCCTCGCGACCTTCGTCACCGTCTACAACGCCGTCCACCGCGGCGACATGAAGTACCTCGAGGCCCGCTACAAGGCCGTCGTCCGCAAGGAGCTCACGGCGGAGAACGCCGGCCTCTCCCTGCGCTACGACGAGTGGCCGGGCAAGTCGCGCATCCTCATCCCCCTCTCGGCCGGCGCGCGCCCGGGCTCCCTCGGCGCGGTCGACACGGGCGCCGTCTCCGACAAGAAGGTGACGGAGTCCCTCCGCGAGGAGCCGGGCAAGGGCGTCGGCGACCGCCAGGCCCTGACGGACCTGAAGGAGCGCGAGGTCGTGGAGAAGAAGGCCGAGCTCGGCGCGGCCAAGGACGAGGCCGCCAAGGCCGAGGCCAAGGCCGAGGCCGACAAGGCCGCCGCCGCGGCCGCCGCGGAGGCCGCCGCCGCCGAACGGGCCAAGCTCGAGGCGGACAAGGCCGCCGCGGCCGCCTCCGGCCAGACCGGCGCCGCCGGCGCCGAGCAGTCGGCCAGCCTGGCCACGCGCGAGGCCGAGGTCGCCGCCGCCGAGCAGGAGGCCGCCGCCAAGGCCGCCGCCGCCGCCGAATCCGAGGCGGCCGCCGCCGCCAAGAAGGAAGAGGCCGCCAAGGCGGAGACCGCCGTGGCCGCCAAGGAGGCCGAGGTCGCCGCCGACCGCGCCGCGGTGAGCGCCGACCAGAAGGCCGCCATCGCGGAGGAGGTCGCCGCCAAGCAAAAGGGCGAGGCCGCCGGCGTCTTCCTCTTCGAGGTGCTCGACTCCGGCTACCCCTTCGCGCGCGTCGTCTTCGTCGACGCCGACTCGGGGCGCCTCATCCGCGCCTCCACCCTCAACACGATCCGCGCCCGCTCCGTCGTCGACGCGGGGGACGCCTACGTCGCGGTCGCCGGCCGCGAGGGCGGCGCGGGCGCCGTCCGCCTCGTGAAGCTTGACAAGGCCAGCCTCATGGCCGTCGCGACGGGCGAAACCGACGTCTACGCGGAGAGCCTCGTGTGGAAGTCAGGCGACTCCTTCTACGCCGTCGCCAAGAGCTCCGGCGGAGGCTACGTCCTCGCGCGCTTCGGCGCGGACCTGAAGGAGACCGCGCGCTCCGCCGTCGCGGTCAACCCCTTCACCTTCCTGTCGGAGGCCGCGGGCGGCCTCGTCGTCCAGGCCGCTGGCGGCGGCTTCGTCGTCCTGTCCAAGGACAAGCTCGAGAAGACCAAGGACTTGAAACCCTGACGTGCGTCGCGGCGGGCCTGAGGGCCCGCCTTTTTTTTAGGAGGACAACATGGTGCGGAATGGACCCTTCAAGGGAAGGACGGTCGCGGTCGTCAACGACCTCGGCGCCGACGAGCAGCTCTATCTCTACGGGAAGGCGCGCGAGCTCAAGGAGGCCGCCCTGGCGGGGCGCGACGTCTCCGGCTTCCGCCTGAACGAGCGGGACTACCAAGTCTACCTCATCTTCATGGAGGACTCGACCCGCACGCGCGAGTCCTTCCGCAACGCGGCCGAATTCCTCGGCTCCCGCGTCAACGTCTTCGACGCGGCGACCTCCTCCTTCAACAAGAACGAGTCGATAGCCGACACCATCAAGATGCTCGCGGGCTACGCGGAGGACTCCGCCTTCGTCATCCGCTCCAAGCTGGAGGGCGTCTGCCGCGGCCTCGAGGGCACGATCGGCCGCTTCGCCGAGCAGGCCGGCCGGCCCCGCCCCGCCTTCGTCAACGCGGGCGACGGCAAGCACGAGCACCCGACCCAGGAGTTCCTGGACGAGTTCTCCTTCCTCGAACAGCTCGAATGGAAGCGCGACCGCATCCACCTGGCCCTGACCGGCGACCTCTACCACGGCCGCACCGTGCACTCCAAGGTGGACGGCCTCGGCATCTACAAGGAGGTCACGGTCGACCTCGTGGCGCCGGAGCTCCTCGGCATGCCCGCGCACTACGTGGAGAAGATGCGGCGCAAGGGCTACGAGGTCCGGCTCTACGAGTCGATCGACGAGTACCTCGCCGCCGGCAAGGTCGCGCCGATCTGGTACTTCACCCGCCTCCAGCTCGAGAGGATGGGCGACGCCGTCCTCGAGAAGGCCGACTCCCTCCGCGGCGCCCTCACCTTCCGCCGCGACCAGCTCGGCCGCCTGCCCGAAGGCGCGCGCTTCTACCATCCCCTGCCGCGGGACCGCGCCAAGCCCACCAACCCCCAGTTCCTGGACGAGCTCCCCTTGAACGGCTGGGACGCCCAGTCCGCCAACGGCTACTGGACCCGCATCGTCCTCCTCGGCATGGTCTCCGGCCTCCTCGGCGCCGACTACGACGGTGCGCGTTATGCGCCCGAGACCTACGAGGACGATTTCGTGAAGGAGGCGCCCGTGGAGCTCCACGCCAAGCCCGAGTACAAGGTCGGCATCAAGCCGGTGGAGGAGGGCATCGTCATCGACCACATCGCCTCCGGCCGCCCGATCGCCGAGATCTGGGACTACGTGGACGCGGCCCGCCGCATCCTTTCGCTCAACGTGCGCTCCAGCCACGGCGTCTACCACACGAACTCCGGCGACTTCAAGGGCATAATCTCCCTGCCGGACGTGACGAGCTTCGGCGAGCGCGACCTCAAGAAGTTGGCCGCCATCGCGCCGGGCTGCACCCTCAACCTGATCCGCGGCCACCGCGTCGTCAAGAAGTACCGCCTCCGGATGCCGCCGCGCATCTACTCCTTCGACGAGATCTCCTGCAAGAACCCCGCCTGCGTCTCGGCGCCCGCCCACCAGGAGGGCCTCAGCCCCGAGTTCCTCCGCAAGGCGCCCGCCGCCGGCGAGTCCGCGACGACCTTCGTCTGCAAGTATTGCGAGAAGGAACACGCCTTCCGCGAGATCTGGGACGTCTAGGAAGGGAAGGGGGGAGCGCCCCGCTGGTTTGGGCGGGAAGCGTTGTGTGGAACAGGCGCGGCGGTTAACCTTCCAAAGACCTGGCGGGACGGGTCCCGGCGGGAGGAACGGGACCGCGCACGCGCGGTCGCCGTTCCCCCTGCCACCCGTCGTCCCGCCGCTCCCCGGAGCGTGCTTCGTCGCCCTTGGGCCAACCACGCCGCGCGGCCTCGCGTTGGGCGCTTCCCGCTTTTCCCCTTCGTCCGCCGGCGGGGCTCCCGCTGCTCCCCCTCGCTACGAAGTCCTCGAACCAGAAAGCGCCCCTCGGCGCTTTCTGGTTCTGCGGGCTTCTCCGCTACCCCCACTTATTTATTAAAGCGCTGTTGTGGGGTGACACCACTAAGCCCAGCGAAAAGTTGGCCTCCGAGGGCGGCGCTTCGCGCGCCCTGTGGTGGCTTTCGCCACCCCCCACGTATCAAGGAAGACGGCTCTGTGTTGCCGGATCGCTCCGGCGTAGCGGCGCGCCCTTGACCAGTGTGCT
>DAINBW010000243.1:0-3641 GCA_036732745.1 Spirochaetales bacterium
CGGGCTCGCATGACAGCGCCATGGCTATCATGACGCGCTGGCGCATGCCGCCGGAGAACTGGTGCGGGTACTGGTCGATGCGCTTCTCGGGGGCGGGGATGCCCGCGAGCTTGAGCATCTCGATCGCCTTCTCCTTGGCCGCCTTCTTGTCGAGCCCCTGGTGGAGCACGATGGTCTCCACCATCTGGGTGGAGATCCGGAGGAAGGGGTTGAGGCTCGTCATCGGGTCCTGGAAGATCATGGAAATCTTGTTTCCCCTGATCTCGCGGAGCTGCTTGATGTTCATCTTGAGCAGGTCCTTGCCCATGAAGAGGACCTCGCCTCCGGCGATGCGGCCGGGCGGGTTCGGGATCATGTTGATGATCGAGAGGTTGGTGACGGACTTGCCCGACCCGGACTCGCCGACGATGCCGAGCGTCTCGCCCTTGCGGAGGTTGAAGCTCACGCCGTCGACGGCCTTGACGATGCCCTCGTCCACGTGGAAATAGGTCCTTAGGTCCTTGACCTGGAGGATGACTTCATCGGTCATTTTCGTTCGCTCCTTGGTTGGGACCTTAGGTCCGGTTCTTGCTCTGCGGGTCGAGCGCGTCGCGCAGGCCGTCGCCGAGGAAGTTCATCGCGAAGAGGAACAACGTCATCGAGACCGCCGGCACGAGGAGGCGCCAGGGGTAGAGCTCCATGCCCTGGACGCCCTCGGAAACGAGGGTACCCCACGAGGCGGAGGGAGCCGAGACGCCGAGGCCGAGGAAGGAGAGGAAGGACTCGTTCATGATGAAGCTCGGCAGGGAAAGTGTCGCGAAGATGATGATGACGCCGAGGGTGTTCGGGAGGAGGTGGCGGAAGATGATCCGCCCCGTGCCGGCGCCCATGGAGCGGGCGGCCTCGACGAACTCGGCGTTCTTGAGGCTGATGATCTGGCCGCGGACGACGCGGGCGATCGTGAGCCAGGAGAGCGCCGCGATGGCGATGAAGAGGACGAAGATCGAGTTGGTCCCCTCGGGCACCATCGACATGAGGATGATGACGACGAGCATGTAGGGCAGGCCGTAGAGGATGTCGACGAAGCGCATGAGGTAGTTGTCGATCCGGCCGCCGACGTAGCCGGCGATGGCGCCGACGATGATGCCGATGAAGACCGCCGTGATCGTGCCGACGAGGCCGATCATGATCGAGATCCGGCCGCCGTAGATCGTGCGCGCGAGCATGTCGCGGCCGAGGTAGTCGGTGCCGAGGATGTAGACCCGCTTGTGGATCGGCTTGGTGGCGATCTCGGCGCCGAGCTGGTCGTATTCGGCCTGGACGGAGATGCGCTCCGTCTTCAGGTCCTCGCGGAAGGCGCCGGCGGCGTCGAGCTCGGCCATGCGCTTCTCGAGGCGCTGCAGGGCGACCTCTCCGGCGGGCTTGAGCGAGGGCGGCAGGTTCACGTGGGTGAGCTCCTGCGAGGTGAAATCGTAGATCGGGAGGATGGGCGCCGCGATGGACACGACGATGTAGGCGACGACGATCCACAGGCCGGCGAGGGCCATCTTGTTCTTTCGGAGGCGCTTCCACGCGTCGGCCCAGAGGGAGACTGCCTTCACCTGCTGGTTGAACTCGTTGACCGCCTGGTTCTTCTTGGGGGACATGCAGTTCTCCTATTTGTAGGTGATGCGCGGATCGAGGAACCCGTACACGATGTCGACCAGGAAGTTCATCGCTACGAGGAAGAGCGAGTACACGATGATGTCGCCCATGATGAGCGTATAATCGCGGTTCAGGGCCGACTGGACGAAGATGCGCCCGACGCCGGGGACGACGAAGACCGTCTCGACGACGACCGAGCCGGTGATGATGCCGGCGAAGGCGGGGCCGATGTAGGAGACGACGGGGAGGAGGGCGCCCTTGAGGACGTGCTTCCACACCACGACGGACTCCTTGAGGCCCTTGGCGCGGGCCGTGCGGATGTAGTCCGAACGGAGCACCTCGAGGATCGATCCGCGGGAGAGGCGGGCGATGTA
Source organism: Spirochaetales bacterium (assembly GCA_036732745.1). Taxonomy (GTDB): domain Bacteria; phylum Spirochaetota; class Spirochaetia; order Treponematales; family Rectinemataceae; genus JAEUJG01. Next base: position 1,998 of record DAINBW010000243.1, read on the forward strand.
GGCGAAGTAGGGGAAGGCCAGGGTCAGCGCGGGCATGATCAGCGTGAGCGCGCCCGCGCGGCTCGTGATCCATCCCGAGGTCGGCAGCCAGTGCAGCTTCATCGCGAACAGCAGCTGCAAGAGGGGTCCGATGACGAACAAGGGGACCGAGATGCCGATGACCGCCACCGACATCGCCGTGTAGTCTTGCCACTTGTTCTGCCTGAGCGCGGAGATGATGCCCGCCGACACGCCGAGGAAGATCGCCATCGCCAGGGAGACCGAGCCCAGGAAGATCGAGGTCGGCATCGTCTGCGCGATGAGCTCCGTGACGGTCTGGTCCTTGTACCGGAAGGAGGGACCCAGGTCGCCGCGCATGACCTCGCCCATGTAGCGCAGGTACTGCTGCCCTATGGGTTCGTCCATGTGGTATTTTTTGAGGATGTTCTGGAGCACCTGCTCCGGGAGTTTCTTCTCGCTCGAGAAGGGCCCGCCCGGGGCGATGCGGATCAGGAAGAAGCTGAGCGTGACGATGATGAACATCGTCAAGATGAGGCTCAGGATTCGTCGGATGATGAACTTCGTCATCGTTCCTTTTCCTCCGAGAGAAGGATTACCGCGTAACGCCGCTGTGCGATTGGAGGAACGCGGAGCGCGGCGACCGGGATCACGCCCGATCGACGCGCTTCGTGCGCCTCGCCCTTGCCTAAAAAAAGCCACGGAGAACGCCGGAGCGTCCTCCGTGGCGGATTCACGTACCGGGAGCCCGCGGGGGTTCCCGAAGTAGGGCGCGGCGCGAGTGCGCCGCGCGATCCGCCTACTTCTTGGAGATGAACTTCCAGTTGTGGATGCCGAGCGGGTTGTTGTACCAGCCGTTCCACTTGGAGGTGTCGATCAGGTGCTGCTCGACGTAGGAATAGAAGGGCGCGACGGCCTGCTCCTGGTCGAGGAGGATGGCCTCGGCCTGGGAGAGGACCTGGAGGCGCTCGGGACCGGCCGCCATCGTCATCGCCTTCTTCACGAGCTCGTCATACTTGGCGTTGTTGAAGAGACCGTCGTTGTTGCCGGAGCCGACGATGAACATGTCGAGGAAGGTGTTCGGGTCCATGTAGTCGCCGACCCAGCCCGCGCGCGCGACCACGAAGTCGTGGCTGTTGGAGCGGGTGTCCAGGAAGGTCTTCCACTCCTGGTTCTGGAGGTTGACCTCGATGCCGAGGTTGTTCTTCCACTGCTCCTGCACGAACTCGGCGATCTTCTTGTGGCCGTCGTTGGTGTTGTAGAGGATGGTGAGCTTCGGGAAGCCCTTGCCGTTCGGGTAGCCGGCGGCGGCGAGCATCTTCTTGGCCTCTTCCACGTTGAAGGGGTTGCCCTTCGCGGGGGTGTAGCCGGCCATCGGGGGAACCATGGACGACGTGGCGATCTGGCCGCCCTTGGTCACCTTCTCCACGAGGGTCTTGGTGTCGATGGCCATCGCGAGCGCCTTGCGGACGCTGACGTTGTCCGTCGGCTTGCGGGTCGTGTTGAAGATGTAGTAGTAGGTGGCGACCTGGGGGGCGACCATGTAGTCCTTGCGGAGCTTGATCTCGTCCAGGAGGTCGAGGGCGATGCCCGTCTGCCAGTCGATCTCGCCGTTCTTGTACATGTTGTACGCGGTCTTGTTGTCCT
>DAINBW010000243.1:3741-5180 GCA_036732745.1 Spirochaetales bacterium
GGTCGAGGGACTGGGGCTCGGCGCCGTTGTTGATGATGAAGTCAGCCTTGTCGGCGGTAAGCTCCTTCTGTCCGCAGGACACGAGGGAGAAAGACAGCAGGCTGAGCAGGACGAGAAGAGTCGCGAGAGTCTTCTTCATGTTGCCTCCAAACGCAATGTGCGTATTCCGGCTAAGTATAACCCGGTCGGGAGATTTGTATAGTTTTTTTTCACGAGCCAGATGGGTGTTTTTCCCGTGCCATCTTCCCGCATGCCAGCCATTTTATTACCCAACAATGCTTTATTTCGTCCATTTTTTACTTTTTTGAGTGGTTTCGAGTTAGCTGCGTCTAACATTGCCACAGCCCGGGCCGCAAGCCGTGAATTATTCCCGGGAATTCGACCCGTTGCGCCTCCCGAGACGATTTGGGAAAAAGGCCCGGACCGCAGCGCCGCCATAAAAAAAACGGAGGACAGCCTCGACAAGGCCATCCTCCGCGCTTTCGCGCCCGCGCCGCGGCGGGCCCGCCGGGAATCCCTAGACCCCCTCCATCTTGGCGGCGATCCGATAGAGTTCGAAGCGGTCGCGGGCGCCGAGCTTGGCGGTGATGTTGGACAGGTGATTCTCCACGGTCTTCTGGCTCAGGCCGAGTTCGGCGGCTATCTCCTCCGCGCGCTTGCCGGCGGAGAGGAGGCCGAGCACCTCCTCCTCCCGATCGGAAAGGCCGGGGCCCGTTTCCCTCAAGGGGCCGGGCGCCGAGCCGGCGCTGGCCGCCTCGTCGACGAAGAGCTTGAGCGAGGCCGGATCGAGGTAATAGATGCCCTCCGCGGCGGCGTCCAGCGCGGTCGCGACGCAGTCGGAGCCGGCGTCCTTGGAGACATAGGCCGAGGCCCCCGCCCGGAAGGCGCCGGCGATGTAGTCGTAGCGGCGGTGCATGGAGAGGACGACGACCGGCGCGGAAGGCACGCGGCGCCGGAGCACGGCCGCGAGGTCGAGCCCGCTCCGCCCGGGGAGGCTCACGTCGACGATGTACAGGTCGGGAGGAGGCTCGCCGGAGTCCAGGCGGGAAAGCAGCTCCTCGGCGCTCCCCGCCTCCCCGGTCACGTGATAGCGCCCGGTGCGCTCGAGGATGGCCTTGAAGCCCTCGCGGATCGCGGCATGGTCGTCCACGACGAAGACCTTTTTCATGATTCCTCCTTTACGTGCGGGCCGGCACGGATACGGTCACGAGGGTGCCGCCGGCGCTTCCCTGGCCCAGCCGGTACTGGCCGCCGATCATCCGCGCCCGCTCCTCCATGCCGCGGCGCCCGAGTCCCGGCGTCGAGGCGCCGGGGCCGCGGCCGTCGTCCTCCACGGACAGCTCGACCGAACCCTCGCCGCCGCGGAGCGCGACGCGGACGATCCTCGCGCCGGAATGGCGCCGGACGTTGGAAAGGGCTTCCTGCAGGATGCGATACAG
>DAINBW010000244.1:0-5164 GCA_036732745.1 Spirochaetales bacterium
CGAGGCGCCGGCGGCGGCCGCTTCGACCCCGGCCGCCCCCCAGCCGGCCGCGACCTCCCCGAAGCCCGCGGCCGCCAAACCCGCCGCCGCGACGGCCAAGGCCGCGCCCGCGGCCCCCGCCAAGACCCAGACCGCCGCCAAGACGGCGGCTCCCGCCCCGAAGAAGCCCGTCGAGGAGTTCTGGATCCAGGCGGCGAGCTTCACGAGCCGGGGCCGCGCCGACGAGCTCAAGGATACCCTGGGCGGCAAGGGCCTGGCCGCCCTCATCACGGTGAAGGACATCAGCGGCAAAAGCTGGTATCGCGTCCGCGTCGGCCCCTACTCGACCAAGAAGGAAGCCGAGGGCTGGCTCGGCCGCGTCAAGGCCGTGCCCGGCTGCGAAGAGGCTGGCGTCTGGACCGCCACCGCGGAAAAGCGCTGAAGCGCTGATACATCAGCTCGAGGGCCGCCCGCCGGAACACGGTTGGCGGCCCTCGTCGCATATCGCGGGGGGCGCAAAGTTCCGTTCTCGATAAAAATCGTTTGACAGAAAGCCCCGACTGGATTTTACTGGTCAATGCCGGAGCGCCCCGGCCACGGCGCGCGCCCCGACCTACGAGAGCGTTTCCAAACCTGACAAGGATCGCAGAAAGGAGTCGTCGATGAAGAGGAAGCTCGCATTCGCCTGCGTCGCCGTCGCGTCGCTCGCGCTCGTCCTCGGAGGCTGCGCGAAGAAGGCGGAAGCCCCCGCCGCCAAGGCCAAGGCCTACAAGGTCGCCTTCGTGTACATCGGTCCCCCCGGCGACCTCGGCTGGACCTACGAGCACGACCGGGGCCGCAAGGCCGCCGTCGAGGCTTTCGGCGACAAGCTCCAGACCGCCTACATGGAGAACGTTCCCGAGGGTCCGGACGCCGCGCGCATCATCCGCCAGTACGCCCAGGAAGGCTATGACATGATCTTCGCCACCTCCTTCGGCTACATGGACCCGATGCTCGAGGTGGCCAAGGAGTTCCCGAACACCAAGTTCGAGCACTGCTCCGGCTACAAGACCAACGCCAACATGTCCACCTACTTCGGCCGCATCGAGGAGGCCCGCTACCTCTCCGGCATCATCGCCGGCAAGGCCACGACCTCCAACAAGATCGGCTACGTCGCCGCCTTCCCGATCCCCGAGGTCGTCCGCGGCATCAACGGCTTCACCCTCGGCCTCCGCTCGGTCAACCCCAAGGCCGAGGTCCGCGTCGTCTGGACCAACACCTGGTACGACCCCGTCAAGGAGCGCGAGGCCGCCGTGGCCCTCCTCGACGCCGGTTGCGACGTCATCGCCCAGCACCAGGACACGGTCGAGCCCCAGAAGGCGGCCCAGGAGCGCGGCAAGCTCTCCATCGGCTACGACTCCGACATGGGCAAGTTCGTCGGCGACTCCGTCCTGGCGAGCCCCATGTGGAACTGGGCGGTCTACTACAAGGACACCATCGAGAAGGGCATGAACGGCACCTGGAAGAGCGAGCAGTACTGGAAGGGCCTCTCCTCCGGCGTCGTCGCCCTCTCCGACATGAGCGCCAAGGTTCCCGAGGACGTCAAGAAGCTCGTCAACGAGACCAAGGACAAGATCGCCTCCGGCAGCCTCAACATCTTCGCCGGTCCCATCGCGGACCAGGGCGGCAAGATCGTCGTCAAGGCCGGCGAGGCCGTGGCGGACGACAAGCAGCTCTCCATGGACTGGTTCGTCCAGGGCGTCGTCGGCAAGGTCAAGTGATTCGGCCGCCGGCCTTCCGCGGACCCGCCCCCAAGGCGGAGCCGCGCGGGGGCGGCGGTCCCAAGGATCCTCCGATGCCGGGCCCCTCGGCCTCGGAGGATTTTTTTTGTTCGCGGGAAGCGAATCCGGCGGCGCCGCGCGGCGTCCCCCGCCCGCTTCCCTCGGGAAGGTGCGAATCGCGGTGATGAAGGATCGAGAAGGCTCCGCCCCCAAGGGCGGGACCGCGGAGGCGGCGCGGGCCGCCTGCGCGCCCGAGGAGGCCCCCGGCGGTCGCCTCGTCGAGATGCGCGGCATCAGGAAAAGCTTCCCCGGCGTCCAGGCCTCGGACGGCGTCGACCTCCGGCTGGACCGCGGCGAGATCCTCGCCCTCCTCGGCGAGAACGGCGCGGGCAAGAGCACCCTCATGAACATCCTCGTGGGCCTCTACCGGGCCGACTCGGGCGAGATCCTCGTGCGCGGCGAGCGCGCCTCCATCGGCTCGCCCCGCGACGCCTCCGCCCTCGGCATCGGCATGGTCCACCAGAACTTCATGCTCGTGGACACGATGACGGTCGCGGAAAACGTCGTCCTCGGCATCCGCGACCTGCCCTTCGTGCCGGACATGGCCGCGGCCAAGCGGGAGATCCTCCGGCTCTCCGAGTGCTACAACCTCAAGGTCGACCCCGACGCCTACATCTGGCAGCTCTCGGTCGGCGAGCAGCAGCGGGTGGAGATCCTGAAGCTCCTCTACCGCAAGGCGGAGATCCTGGTCCTGGACGAGCCGACGGCCGTCCTCACGCCCGCCGAGTCCGAGGAGCTCAACGCCGTCGTCAAGCGGATGAAGGGCGAGGGCAAGGCCGCGGTCTTCATCACCCACAAGATGGAGGAGGTCATGTCCTTCTCCGACCGCGTCATGGTCCTGCGGAAGGGCAAGGTCGTCGCCGAAAAGGCCACCTCCGACACCGATCCCAAGGACCTCGCGCGGCTCATGGTCGGCCGCGAGATCCTCTTCCGCGTCGAGAAGGGCCCCTTCAAGCCCGGCGCCAAGGTGCTGGAGCTCCGCGGCGTCTCCGCGATCGACGAGCGCGGCCTGCCGGCGCTCCGCGGCCTCGACCTCGAAGTGCGCTCCGGCGAGATCCTCGGCATCGCGGGCGTGGCCGGCAACGGCCAGCGCGAGCTCGCCGAGGTCGTGACCGGCCTCCGCCCCGTCACCGCGGGCTCCATCTCCATCAATTGCGTGGACACGACGGGCAAGAGCCCCCTCGAGATCATCAAGAGCGGCGTCGCCCACATCCCGCAGGACCGCAACCAGGTCGGCGCGGTGGGCGACATGAGCGTGGCCTCCAACCTCGCGATGAAGGGCTACCGCGCCCGGCCCCTCTCCGCCGGCGCCATCCTCCTTCCCGGCAAGGTGCGCGAGCTCGCCAAGCGCCTCATCGAGCTCTTCAAGATCGCGACGCCCTCGCCGGAGACGCGGATCAAGTTCCTCTCCGGCGGCAACATCCAGAAGGCCATCCTGGCGCGCGAGATCGGCGCCTGCAGCTCCCTCCTCGTCGCGGTCTACCCCTCGCGGGGCCTCGACATCGGCGCGACCGAATCGGTGCGCAAGGAACTCGTCGCCGAGCGCGACCGGGGCCTGGCGGTCCTCCTCGTCTCCGAGGACATCGAGGAGCTCATCTCCGTGGCCGACACCGTCGCCGTCCTCTTCGAGGGCCGCGTGATGGGCCTGTTCCCGGCCGCCGAGGCCGATCCCGAGAAGATAGGCGCCCTCATGGCCGGCATGAGCGAACGGGGCGAGGAGTCGACACCATGAACATCCATTTCGAAAAGCGGAAGACCCTGTCGAAAAAGGCCCTCTTCCTCGTCCCCCTCGTCTCGCTCGCGGCCTCCTTCGTCCTCACGGGCCTCATCCTCCTCCTCTTCGGCGCCAACCCCTTCGCGACCTACGGAGCCATGCTGAAGGGCGCCTTCGGCAGCTGGCGGGCCTGGACCGAGACCCTCGTCAAGGCGATCCCCCTCATGCTCACCGGCCTCGGCGTGTCGGTGGCCTTCCGCCTCAAGTTCTGGAACATCGGCGCGGAGGGCCAGCTCACCGTGGCCGGCGTCGCGACCGCCTGGGTGGCGATCTTCTGGAGCCCCTGGCTCCCGGCCGGCCTCCTCCTCCCCGTGGCCGTCCTCGTCGGCGCCGCGGCCGGGGCGCTCTGGGCCGGCGTGCCGGCGCTCCTCAAGACGAGCCTCAAGGTGGACGAGACCCTCGTCACCCTGATGCTCAACTACGTCGCCATCCTCTTCTCCGAGTTCCTCTACTACGGCCCCTGGCGCGACCCCAAGGGCTTCGGCTTCCCCGGCACGGCGCCCTTCCCCGACGCCGCCTGGCTGCCGCGCATCGCGGGGCGCGCCCACGCGGGGCTCTACGTGGCCCTCGTCGCGGCCCTCCTCCTCTGGGTCGTCCTCAACCGGACCAAGTGGGGCTTCGAGCTGTCCATCATCGGCAACAGCCAACGCGCCGCCCGCTACCAGGGCATCGCGGTGGAGCGCAACGTCGTCCTGGCGGTCCTCCTCTCCGGCGCGTTGTGCGGCCTCGCCGGCTCCTTCGAGGTGACGGGCATCTCCCACCGCCTCCAGCAGGGCCTCTCCATCGGCTACGGCTACACCGCCATCATCGTGGCCTGGATGGCCCAGCTCAACCCGCTCGCCATCGTGCCGGTGGCCCTCCTCATGGCGGGGCTCCTCGTCGGCGGCGACCAGGTCCAGATGGTGATGGGCCTGCCCGCGGCCATGGGCCTCGTCCTCCAGGGCATGATCCTCTTTCCGATGCTCGCGGGCTCGCTCTTCGCCGAGTACCGCGTGAAGGTCTACAAGAACCCCGCCAAGGCCGCGGAATCGCGCGCCCCGGGAGGAGCCTAAGATGGAGCTCATCACCTCGATCCTCGCCATCGCGCTCAGGGCGGGCACCTCCCTCGTCTACGCGACCATCGGCGAGACCTACACGGAGCGCGCCGGCATCCTCAACCTCGGCCTCGAGGGCATCATGCTCATGGGCGCGGTGTGCTCCTTCGCCACCGCCTACTACACGGGCAGCATCGTCCTCGCCATCCTGGTCGCGCTCGCCGTCGGCGCCGCGATGGCCGCCATCCACGCCTTCCTCACGATCACGATGCGCGCGAACCAGGTCGTCTCCGGCCTCTCGATCACCCTCTTCGGCTCCGGCTTCGCGAGCTTCCTCGGCCAGCGCCTCGGACCCGAGTCGAACAACCACCGCCTCGTCGGCCTCGTGGGCCCGCGGCTCAAGCCCGAGAACCTTCCCTGGCTCTCGGACATCCCCGTGCTCGGCGCCCTCTTCGAGCAGGACATCCTGACCTACGCGCTCTACGTCCTCATCCCCCTCGCCTGGTTCTACCTCTACAAGACCCGGAACGGCCTCAACCTCCGCGCCATCGCCGAGG
>DAINBW010000245.1:0-5154 GCA_036732745.1 Spirochaetales bacterium
CCAAATGCCGCGCCGCCACTCACAAGTGCCGCGCCGCCACTCGGAAGTGCCGCGCCGCCACTCACAAGTGCCGCGCCGCCACTCTGAAGTATCGCGCCGCCACTCGCAAGTGCCACGCCGCCCCTATTGAAAGCGCCGCGTCTTATGCGGACCGAAGGTTCCGCATAAGACGCGCGTCCCGCGCCGAAAAGCGCCGCGACTCGACAACGCCGCGCCGCCCCGCGTCAGCAAGGCCACGGCTTATGCGGACCGAAGGTACCGCATAAGCCGCGTGAAGGCCGCGCTTTCCTCGTATTCCCGCGAAGCTCGCGCGGGGCTCTGCCGGCGCACCGGAAGGCCGACCTCGACAAGGCGGCGTGAGGACCATAAACCCGGCGACGCGCCTCGCGGAGCTCCGGCAGGACGGCGGGTGGCAAGCCCGAAGGGGCCCCGCCGCGAAGCGCGCGGGGACCTTCGGGCTTGCCAGGACCCGCCCTGCCAAGCTCCCGAAATGCCCGCCGCCGCTTCCTGGGACGGCGGCACGGGCGATGCCGGAAACCCTGCCGCTGCCAAGCTCCCGAAATGCCCGCCGCCGCTTCCTGGGCCCTAAAGCTTCCCCTTCTCGAGCAGCAGCGTCTCGGTCGGACGGTCACAGAGCTCCGCCGGCCCGAAGTACTGCACCGGTCCCGGCACGCGATAGTCGGAGGAGAGGGCCCACTCGCCGCGGACGCGGGCGAAGGCCTTGAAGGGCGCGCCGTCGAGCTCGACGAGGGCCTTCTTGATGACGGGCTTGTCGGAGCCGTGGCGGCGTTCGATGTTCATCATCGAGACGAGGGGCACGCCGCCGGCGGTCCACTGGTCGGCGGGGGCGGAGGTGTTCTTCACGGAGGAGAGGTAGCCGGAGAGGCCCGCGGCGATGAGGGCGAAGGCGGTGTAGCCGAGGGAGTAGCAGTAGTCCGCGTCGAAGTTCGAGGGGAAGGCGCAGCGGCCCTCGTAGCCGAGGAAGTGGGTCTGGAAGTCGAACTTGCCCTTGTAGGTTCCGGCGGCGGCCATTTCGGCCAGGCGCGCCTTCACCATCGCGGCCAGGAGCTTCTCGGTCTCGATGCGCGACACCTGGACGTTGCCGTGGGGGTCGCGGTCCCAGAGGAGCTGGGCCTGGATCTCGGCCGGGAGGCTCGTGAAGAGGCCGGCGGTCGCGGTCGCGAGCCGGGCGGCGATGAAGGCCTTCTGGGCCTCGACGCCGGAGAGGGCCTTGTATTCGGCGTCGTGCGCGGCGAGGAGCTCGTTGAGCTCGCCGATCAGGGCCTTCATCTCGGGGACGAACTCGATGAGGCCCTCGGGGACGAGGACGACGCCGAAGTTCTCGCCCTTGGCGGCGCGGGCCGCGACGGAGGCGCAGATCTCGTCGACGATGGCGCCGAGGCTGGACTTCTTGGCCTCGATCTCCTCGCTGACGAGGGCGACGTTCGGCCGGGTCTGGAGGGCGACTTCGAGGCCGATGTGGGAGGCGGAGCGGCCCATGAGCTTCACGAAGTGCCAGTACTTGCGGCCGCTCGCGGAGTCGCGCGCGATGTTGCCGACGAGCTCGGCGTAGAGTTTGGTCGCGGTGTCGAAGCCGAAGGAGGTTTCGATGTCGTCGTTCTTGAGGTCGCCGTCGATGGTCTTGGGGACGCCGATGACGGCGATGCCGGCCTTGCGCCCGGCGAAGAACTCGGCGAGGAGGGCGGCGTTGGTGTTGGAGTCGTCGCCGCCGATGACGACGACGGCGTCGAGGCCGCGCTTCTTGGCCGTCTCGAGGGCCTTCTCGAACTGCTCGGGGGTCTCGATCTTGGTGCGGCCGGAGCCGATGATGTCGAAGCCGCCGGTGTTGCGGTAGCGGTCGACGAGCTCGGCGGTGATCTCCACCGCCTTGTCGTCCACGAGGCCGCCCGGGCCGCCGCGGAAGCCGACGAGGACGGAGGCGGCGTTGCCCGCCTTGAGCCCGTCAAAGAGGCCGGCGATGACGTTGTGGCCGCCGGGCGCGGGGCCGCCGGAGAGGATGACGCCCACGCTGAGCTTGGCGCCGGCCTTGGCCGCAGCCTCGCCCTTGCCGCGGACGAGGGTCACGCGGCCCTGGCCGTAGGAATGGGAAAAGAGCGCCTTGAGCCGTTCGCGGTCGCCTTCCGCGAGGGGGAGGGCGGCTTCGCCCCGCTCGATCGCGAGTCCGGCGACGGGGCCGCGGAGGACGGGGGGGAGCTTGGGCTGGTAGGCGTAGCGGGCTTTCTGGAGGGGAGAGATCTCCATGGGTGACTCCTTCTCGTAAGGCAGGGTATCGTATTGCCGCCATTTTATATCGATTGGGCGGCGAATGTGAACTGCCTCGAAGGATGTGGCCCCGCGCCCGCCGGCTCAGCGCTGAGCGCCCCCGCCGGCGGCGTCCCGGAGCGCCTGCGACTCTTCCTTGGTGAGGGGGCGCAGGATCCGGATGCCGGTTTCCGAGGTCGCGACGATGACTTCCTTGCAGTCGGGCGTCTTGGCGCCGACGACCTGGACGACGGGGTAGCGGGGATTGTCCGGATTCACGTCGACGACCAGGGCCTTCTTGCCGTTCGTGAGGAGGACGTGGCTGCCGATCGGGTAGATCGAGAGGCTGTAGACGAGGGCGCGGATGACGTTCTCGTCATACTGCCTGCCCTCGTTCTTGAGGATGTCGACCATGCCGACGTAGCCTTCCTTGGCCTCCTTGTAGGGGCGGGTCGAAGTGACGGCGTCGTAGGAGCAGGCGACCATGATGATCCGCGAGTAGACGGAGATCTTGTCGCCGGTGAGGCCGCGGGGATAGCCCGTGCCGTTGAGCCGCTCGTGGTGCTCGAGCGCGGAGAGGCAGACGGCGAGGGGCACCTGCTTTTCCTTGAGGATGTTGTAGCCGAGGACGGGATGGGCGGTGATGGCCTTGCGCTCCTGGGCCGAAAGCTGGCGGCCGGCCATGTAGAGCTGGGGCGGAAGCTTGATCATGCCGATCTCGTGCAGGACGGCGGCCGCGCCGAGTTCGATGAGGCGGAAGGGCGGGAGCTTGAGCGCGCCGCCGAGGATGATGGAGAGGACGGAGGAGCGTACGGCGTGGGAGACGAGGTAGTTGCCCTTGTCGTGGGCCAGGGCCTGGGCGCGGAGCACGAGGCGGCGGTCCTGGGTCGCGATCTCGTAGACGCTTTTCATGCGTGTCATGAGGTCGGCGTAGTTGAGCTGGTTCTGGGTTACGAACTGGTGGTAGAAGCCCTCGACGTATTCGGTGAATTTCTCGTAGAAGGACAGGATCGAGGCGAGGCGCTCGTCGTCGGCCGCGTCGTTCGCGATCTTGGGCATCGGCGCCGTCTCGGCCGCTTCGCTCTCGGCGCCGGCCGTCGCCTCCGCCGCCGGGGAGGCGACTTCCTCGCCCTCGGTCTTGAGGTCGCGGAATTCCCAGCGCGCGAGCCGGTTGATGAGTTCGTTCGTGACCGGCGTCTCGGGCGCCAGGAGGACGAAGCCCGAGTCGAGGTAAAGGAACTTCGAAAAATAATGCTGCGGCTTCAAGGCCGTCGTCGCTATGTCGTTCATGTGCCACCCATTGACCCCGCGCGTTGGGCTCGCCTAAACTCGAAAAGGCCACCCCGCGCGCTTGGGGTTTTCTCCACATTGTAATTATAGGAGCGTCCGACGATGAAATTTAGGACAATATTCATCCTTTTCAACGCCGTCATCGTCATCTCCTTCCTTTTTGTCTTCCTGATGCCCTTTTTCCTCCTCGGGCCCGAGTATTCCCTCTCCTTCTGGACCGGAAACTGGTACCTCGCCCTGGTTTTCGTCCTCCTCATCGGCGGCCTCAACGCCTTCTTCATCGCCAACTGGAAGGTCTTCATCCTCGTCGAGCGGGAGGACTGGGGAGCCCTCGCCGCCCATCTCGTCGACCGCATCTTCACCCGGAAACGCTACGGCAGCCGCCACGTCGCCCTTCTCGTGAACGCCTACCTCCTCCAGTCCGATGTCGAGGGCATCGAGCGCCTGGAGCGCGAGCTCGGCGAGAAGCGGCCGGAGCTCCTGCGCAAGAACGCCGTCCTCTTCGGCGTGACGCGCCTCCTCCGAAACCGCCCCGCCGAGGCCGAGGCCTTCTTCGCCCGCTTCCTCGAGGCGAAGGACGTCGAGAACCGCGAGTGGCTCCGCTTCGACTACGCCTTCAGCCTCGTGCTGCAGCGCAAGGCCGCCGAGGCCCTGCCGCGGCTCCGCGGCGGCCTCGCCTCGCGGGACGCCGTCCTTTCCCTCCTGGCCGCCTACCTCCTCGGCAGCCTCGGCGCGGCAGCCGCCTCGACCGAGGCTGAGCGCGCCGAGCTCGTCGCCCTCGCGGACGCGACGCGGGAGCGGCTCAAGAAGCGCTTCCCCGGCCAGCGCTGGAACCGCGAGGTGGAGCGCGCCAAGAGCGAGGTGCACATCGTCATCCTTTCCAAGCTCATCGACGACGCGGGGCGCTGGCTCTTCGAGGCCGCGGCGCCCGCGAAATAGCGATGCGCGGGGACGCGACTCGTTCGGTCCCCGCGATCCCCCGACGCCGCGCCTCGGGTCGCGGAGCCTTTCGGACCCGCGCGGACAAGGAGCCGGCTCCCATGAGAGACGCGCGCTTGCCTTCGGTCTTCCTTCTTTCCCTCCTCCTCGCCGCCGCGGCCGCGGGCCTCGGCGCCCAAGCCTCGCCGGTCGCGCCGGCCCCGCCCCCGGCGGGCGCGACCGCCGCCGGGCCCGCCTTCCGCGCGGAAGGCGGTTCCTACGTCGCCCGTGGCTCGGGCTCGGGCGCCCTCGAGTCGGAGGCCCTGGAACGGGCCCGCGCAGCCGCCCTCCGCGCCCTCTTCGCGGGGCTCGGCAAGGATCGGCTCTTCGCCGAGGTCTTCCTCCGCGATCCGCCCATCGGCCTCGTCTTCATCACCGAAGCCGCCGGCAAGGAAGGCGCGCTCTTCGCCGCGACGGTCAGCCTCCGCGTCGACGACGAGTCGCTGCGCATCGTCGCGCGCGGCCCCTTCCTCGCGGCCGCCCTCTCCCTCCTCGACGGGGCCGAGGCGGCGACCCTGGACGCGGAGGCCTTCCTTGCCGCGGCCGCCGAAGCGGAGTCCGCCGCCCTCCTCGGCGAGTCCCTCGGCCGCTACGGCCAGGCCCTCGACCGCGTGTCGGCCGCCC
>DAINBW010000246.1:0-5124 GCA_036732745.1 Spirochaetales bacterium
GCCGGGCGCGGCCGGCGCGGAGGCGCCTTGAGCCGGCGGCGCGTCCGGCGGGCCACCGCCTGCGCGGCCGGCGCGTGCGCGCGGGCCTAGGGCTGGCGGCCTTCCGCGGCGAGCATGCCGAGCCTGACCGCGCCGACGAGGCCGGCGCGGCCCTCCAGCGCGGAAAGGACGATGCGCGGGGGAAAGGGCGTCATGCGGCCGACATAGGAGACCAGGCGGGCGAGGTGGCCCGATAGGCCCTTGGAGACGCCGCCGCCGAGCACGACCAGCTCGGGATCGAGGAGGGTCGCCAGGTTGGCGACGGCGGGCAGGAGATGCGCCACGCCGCGCTCCACGACACGGGCGGCGACCGGGTCGCCCGCGGCCGCCCGCGCGAAGACTTCCTCGGCCCGGATGGTTTCGCCCATCGCGCCTATGGCGCCGGGCCCGCCGCCGGGGGCCGCGCCTCTCGCCCCGGGTCCGGTCGCGCCGGGGGCCGCGCCGGAAGCCGCTTCGGCGCGGGCGCGGCGGTAGGCGCCGGAAAGCCCGACCCCGCTCATCGACTCCTCAAGGGGGCCGAGCCCGTCCGCGAAGCCCACCGGGTCCGCCGCGTCCGCCACCCAATAGCCGATCTCGCCCGCGGCGTGGTGCGCGCCCATGAGAAGCCTCCCGCCGGAAAAGAAGGCCGACGAGAGGCCCGTGCCCACGTTGAGAAAGACGAAGGAGGAGGCGCCGCGGGCCGCGCCCAGCCACTCCTCGCCGAGGGCCGCGCACTTCACGTCGTTGAGCAGCGCCGCCGGCGCGCCGTGGTCGGCGCGGAGGTCGGCCTCCAGGCGGCCGGGATCGAGGGCCTTCACGTTGCGGCAAAGGTAGGCCCGACCCTCGTGGCAGACAAAGGGGAGGCCGACGCCGATGCCCTCGATCCGCCGCTCCGGCCCGAGGGAAAGGACCAGGGAGCGGACGACCGCGCGGATCGCCTGCCCGAGGCCGTCCTCGCGCTCGGCGGCGTCCCCCGTCGGCACGACGAGTTCGGCGACGATGCCTCCGTCGCGCCCCGCGACCGCGGCGCGGAGGTTCGTCCCGCCGCAGTCCACGCCGAGGAACAGGTCCCCCGAATCGAGTTCGCTCACTCCTTCACTCCTCCCGAGGTCATGCCCATCACGATGTACTTCTGGAACGCGAGGGCGATGATGACCGGCGGCAGCGACGCGAGGACGCCGCCCGCGGAGATCATACCGTAATCGATCGAGAATTTCCCGTTGAATTCGGCGATGGCCACGGAGATGGTCTTGGCCTTGAGGTTGGAGGTGAAGACGAGGGCCATGAAGAACTCGTCCCAGGACATGAGGAAGGCGAGGATGCCGGTCGCGACGAAACCGGGCCGGGCCATGGGCAGGAAGACGTGCCACAGCGCCTGGAGCCGAGTGCAGCCGTCCATCGCCGCGGCGTCCTCGTAGGAGCGCGAGATGGAGGCGAAGAAGCCGCGCATGACCCAGACGATGAAGGGGATCACGAAGGAGGAGTAGAGCAGCACGAGGGCCGCGCGCGAGTTGAGCCAGCCGAGCTTCTCGAACAGCGCATACAGGGGAATGACGAAGACGACGGGCGGCGCCATGTAGGTGAAGAGCATGAAGAGGAGGAGCGGCCGCCGGCCTCGGAACTCGAGCCGCGCGAAGCTGTAGGCGGCGAGGCCGCCGGCGACGAGGGCCGCCAAGGTCACCGCGCCCGCCACGACGAGGCTGTTGCCCATCGCGACGCGGAAGGCGTAGGCGACATCGGTCTTGGAGGCGCTCGTGAAGATCGCGCGGTAGCGGTCCAGGTTCCATTCCGAGGGCGCCAGGCGCGGCGGCGCGGCGGCCAGGTCGCGCGCGCTCCCGACGCTCGTCACGAACATCCAGGCGAAGGGCGCCAGGACGCCGACGGCGACGGCGATCGCGAAGACGAATTTCGCGGCGTCGAGCGCCCGGTTCTTCTCAACCATTGCCAGCCTCGCTCTTGTCGAGGGCCCGGACGTAGAGCGCCGTCAGGCCCGCGATGATGATGACGAAAAGATAGGAGTAGGTTGCCGCCTTCGAGTACTGGAGGTTCGTGAAGGCGGAGAGGTAGGTCTCGTACATGAGGACCTTGGTGCCGTTCGCGGGGCCTCCCTTGGTGATCATGTAGAAGATGTCGAAGGCCTTGAACTTCTCCACCGTGCGCATGAGGAGGACGATCAGGATCGTCGGCGCGAGGTAAGGAAGGGTCAGGGAGAAGAAGCGCCTCGTCGCGCCGGCGCCGTCCACGACGGCCGCCTCGTAGGTGGCCTTGTTCACGGACTGGAGCGCGGCCAGGAAGAAGATCGCCGCGAGGGGCGTCATCTTCCAGGCGTCCGCGATTACGACCAGGTTCATCGCGGCGAAGGGATCGGAGAGCCACGAGCGGTACTCGGCGATCAGGCCGAGCTTCAGCATGATCGCGTTCATCACGCCGTACTCGCCGTTGTAGATCCACTTCCAGAGGCTGCCGTTGACGATGGTCGGGATGGCCCAGGGGATGAGCACGATCGTGCGCAGGAACCGCACGCCGAAGAAGGTCTCGTTGAGGAGGAGGGCGATGAAGAGCCCGAGGACCGTCTCGAGGAGGGTCGAGGCCGCCGTGAACCAGGCGGTCCGCCCCAGGGCCGCCCAGAAGGCCTCCGAGCCCAGGACCTCGGCGTAGTTGCGGAGGCCCGCGAAGGAGCCCCGGTCCGCCGAGATGAGCTCCATGTTCATGAAGCTGTAGGCCAAGGTCGTCGCCAGGGGAAAGAGGACGACGCCGAAGACGATGAGAAGGGCCGGCGACGAGATCGCGAGCGCGAAGGCCCCTTCGGAATTCCTGCGTTGCATGTGGCCTCTCCGTCGCCGGGGCCCGAGGCCGGACCCCGGCGCGCGCGTCATGCGCTTTTACTTCTTCGCCGCGAGCTTGAGCGCGACCGACTGGACCGCCTCGAGGGCCGCCTTGGGCGTCGTCTTCCTGAGCAGGGCCTGCTGGATCCTGGCCTGGAGCTCGGTGGAGAGCTCGCCGTAGTAGGGAACCTGGGGCCGGTTGCGGATGTAGTCGTACTGGATCTTGGAGACCGCGACCACCTCGGGATTCGTGGCCGCGACGGCCGGATCGTCGAAGAGGGACTTCCAGATCGGGAGCGCGTTGGCCGCGTACTTCTTCTGCACGGGCTTGGAGGAGAGGTACAGGATGTACTTCCAGGCCTCGTCCGGGTTCTTGGAGCCCTTCGTGATCATGAGGGGCATGCCGCCGTTGACGGTGGCGCTCTTGCGGGAGGCGGAACCGGGGATGGGCGCGATGCCCACGTCGGCCGCGATCCGGGACTGGGCGGGATCCTTGGCCCCGGCGTACATGTAGGTCCAGTTGAGGGCGAAGGCCGCGTTGCCCGCCACGAAGGTCTGGAGGACGTTGTCCTCGATCATCTCCGTGGAGTTGGGGTTGGTCAGGCCGTCGGCCAGGCTCTGGACCATGAACTCGAGGGCCTTCACGTTGGCGGGGGCCGCGAGGGCGGGAGCTCCGTCGGCGCCGACCATGCCGCCGCCGAAGCCCTCGGAGATCGCGGTGTAGTCGCAGACGAGGCACTCGGCCTGGGCCCAGCTCCAGGCCAGCGGGTACTTGACGAGCCCCTTGGCCTTGATCGCCTTGGCCTGCGCGGCCAGCTCCTCCCAGGTCGCGGGAGGATTCGCGAAGCCGGCCTCCTTGAGCATGCGCTTGTTGTAGAACAGGTACTTGCAGTCGTTGAGCCAGGGCATGCCGTAGTAGCGCCCGTTGTACGAAACCGAGTCGAGCGCGCCCTTGAAGATGTCCTTCACGTCCACGGCCTTGAGGCGGTCGGTCACGTCGAGGACGATGCCCGCCTTGGAGAACTTGGGCGGCCAGACGCAGTCGCCGAGGACCACGTCGTAGCCGCCGGAGGCGGCCGCCGCGAGGATCTTGGGCTCCAGCTCCTCGTAGGCGACGAAGGTCAGGTTGACCTTCACGCCGGGGTTCGCCTTCGCGTACTCCTCCGTCATCGCCGTCACGTCGGCCTCGCTGTAGCCCGCCTGCTTCATGAACAGGGCGTTGATCTCCACCGCGCCGGCGCCCGCCGCCGCGATCGCGAGGGACGCCGCCGCCGTCGCGAGAATCCTGCCGAAATTGGTCATGCCACGCCTCCTTAAAGCGTCTCCGAATATGTCTTGAAGGATGGGGCCGAAGCGATCCGGACGGGCGGCCGCCGACATGACGGCAGCCAACGCGCCGGACGCGTCATGCGTCCTATCCAGCGAAAACCCCGTCGAGCCAGCGCTCCGCGGCCAGTCCCGCGGCGCCGGAGATGCCGGGCTCCCGCGCGGCGGGGGGCTCGCAGCGGACCGGCAGCACCGAGAGCCGCGCCAGCTCCCCCTCCAGGGCCGCGACCACGTCGCCCCCGAAGCCCTCCATGCCCGCCGTGCCGACCACGACGCGGTCCAGGTCGGCCGCGACGCAGAGGTTCGCCAGGGCCAGCGCCACGAGGGAGGTCACGCGGCGGATGGAGGCGGCCGAGGGCCGGCCCTCGCGCTCCGCCTCCTCCCAGAAGGCGCCGAGGTCGATCCGCCGCTCGAGCCAGCCCGGCTCGCCGAGGGAGGCCTGGTGGCCCGGCTCCAGGACGACGTAGCCGAGCTCGCCGGCGAAGGCGCGCGGGCCCTTGCGGAGCTTGCCGCCCAGGATGAGGCCCGCGCCGAGGCCGCGGCCGAGCTCCAGGAAGAGGAGGTCGCCCGACTCGCCGAGGCCGCGCGCCTCGTACTCGCCGAGGGCCGCGGCGTTCGCGTCGTTCTCGATCGCGACGGGCAGGCCGAGCTCGGCCTCGAGCCCGGCGAGGAGGGGGCCGAGGTCGAAGGGTTCCTCGACGCCGACGAAGGGCGCGAAGCGGATGCCGCGCGGTTCGGGGCCCACGACGCCGGGAAGACCGAGGCCGAGCCCCTTGACCGCGCCCCGCGCCGGGCCGTCTTGGGCGAGAAGCTCCTCGACCGCGGGGGCGAGTTCGCGGGCGATCAAGGCGCGGAGATCGGATTCGACCCGGCGCCTGAGGATCCGCCGGGTCCGGCCGGCGAGATCGACGAGGCCGATGTGGAGATGGAGGCAGTCGTACTCGGCGCCGACCGC
>DAINBW010000247.1:0-5121 GCA_036732745.1 Spirochaetales bacterium
CGGGAAGGCGTACTTGGCGGAGTTGGTGACGAGCTCGTTCAGGATGATGCCGATGGAGACAATCGTCTTGGCGGGCAGCATGATCGGCGCGATCTCGGCCTTCAGCGCGATCCGCGCCTTGCCGGCGACCAGCGAGACGATCTGGTCGAGGAGCTCGGGCAGGACCTCCCCAAGGTCCTGCGCGCCGGAGACCTCCGAGCGATACAGCCGATCGTAGAGCTCCATCAATGCGTGGACCCGCCTCGCCGCCTCGGAGAGGACGCCGCCGCAGGAGGATTCCGCCTGCAGGCCCGCCTCGAGATTGAGGAGGGAGGCCACGATGCCCATGTTGTTCTTGATCCGGTGGTGGGTCTCCTTGAGGATGAGGTCCTTCTCCCGGAGCATGGCGCGGATCCTTTCGTCGGCCTCGTGGCGCGCGGTGATGTCCTCGAAGGAGGCGACCATGCCGCGGAAGCTCCCGTCGGCTTCCAGCATGGGCCGCGCGTTGACCGAAAGGACGACCCGGCGCCCGTCCGGCCACTCGATCGCGTGCCGGACGTCGTAGGCCGGCGACAGGGTCCGCTTGACGATCGAGAAGGGCTGGCTCTCGTCCGGAAAGGGCGAACCGTCGACGCCCGTGGAGTGCCAGCCGGGGGCGTTGTAGCTGCGCGCGGTGATGTTTTCCTTGGACAGGCCCAGGATCTCCTCGGCCCGGCGGTTCGCGTAAGTTATGGCGCCGGACGCGTTCACGATCGCGATGCCCACGGGACTGGTCTCCATGATCATGCCCATGAAGGCGCGTTCCTTCTCGAGAGCCGCCTCCATCAGCACGTGCTCGGTGATCTCGTTGAAGGCCACGACGAAGTGGCCGGGGCGGTTCCGGTACGCGACGCAATCATACCAGCGGTCCGTGGAGGCGAGGTGTTGCTTGAAGCGCTTTTCAACGCCCGTCCGGACGACCTCGCCGAAGACGCCGATCCAGTCGAAGGGATCCTTCTCGATGCCGGGGAAGGCCTCCGTCACGAGCTTGCCCACCGGATCGACGCCTGTCAATTCCTTGTAGGTCCGGTTCGCGGAGAGGAAGAAGTAGTCCACCGGCCGGCCGGCCGCGTCGTATTCCATGCGGTGGTGGGCGATGCCGATCGGCGCGCGGTCGAAGAGCCCGCGGTAGTCCTCGTCGTCGTCCGAGGCGGCGGCGCGGCCCTCCGCGAAGAGCCGCAGGGCGTTCCGCGCCGCGGCGAGGAGGAGGGGCGCGCCGGCTCCGGAGGGGACGCATCCGTAGTTCGGCGCCGTCTCGGCCCGCGCCACGGCTTCGGCGCCCGCGTCGTCGAGGAGGAACAGGACGGGAAGTCCGCGCCGCGCGAGGATGGCGCGCGCCGTTTCGGCGCCGTCCTGTCCCGGCCCGGCCCCGATCTCCGCGAGGAGAAGGTCGATCCGCTCGCCGCCCGCCGCCAAGGCCAGGGCTTGCCCGGCGCCTGCCGCCTCGCGCACGGTGAAGCCGCCGCCCTCCAGGGCCGCGCGCGCCGCGGCGGCGGCGCTCCCTTCGCCATGCACGAACAGGATGGTCTTGCCGGCGCTTCCCATTTTATTATCCTTGCCTGTCGATTCCGCGCGCGTCTTCCGGGTGGAGGCCCGTGGCGGCGGCGCCCGGGCGGATCCTGAGCCGCCGCGCGCCGACCTCAAGTATCGCCGACCCGCCGCGGCGATTCAATCCGAATCGGGCCCGCCCCGACGGTTTCATGCCTTGACAATCCCGGCCTTCGCGCCAAAATGACGCATCGTGCGGAACGACAACGCAAGGGGCGCCATGGAGAACGGAGCGGCCGAGGGCCGGCCCGGGGCGAGCCGCGCCCGCGGCGGACCCGACTACGGCGAGCTCCAGCGGCGCTTCGACGAACTCGTGGAAGGCGGCGCGAGCCGCGCCGCGCGGGAGCGCTTTCTCGAGGCGGTGTTCATCGAACACAACCGCGCGATCCGGAACCTCGATTTCCACGCCCTCCGGCCCGCGACGGTCGCCGAGGATTACCTCCTTCCCCGGCGGGACCTCATGAGCTTCGTCCTGGGCAACTGGATCCGCGAGGTCTTCCTGCCGACCCTCCCCCCCTGCGCCGTCCGGTCGATGCTCGTCTTCGGCGTCGGCCGCCTCTTCTCCTCCTACAACGACACGGGCGTCCAGCACGGCACCGACGCCGACATCAACGTCGTCGTGGCGGACGGCCTGCCGGAGCGCGAGCGGCGGAAGGTCCAGGAGGGCCTGGAGCGGCTCCGCGCGGCCCTCCTCGAGCGCTTCCGCGTCCACCTGGAGATCGACCCCGAGTTCACGCTGCTGCGCGCCCGCGAGGCCGTGGAACGCCTTTCCTGCGAGGACGCCGAGGTCCGCGCGCGGAGCCTCCTCTTCTACAAGAGCAACTGCCGGAGCCTCAGGATCATCAAGGACGAGGAGGAGCTGCGCGAGTCGCTCTTTTCCCGCGTGCGGCGCCTGCCGGACGCCCTCCTCTTCGAGAACTTCCTCGGCCTCTCGAACCCGAAGCCGACCTTCATGCGGATCAGGACGGGACGTGCCGAACTCGAGCTGCTGGCCGACGGAAGCCTCGAGCGGATCCGGCCGGACTCCGCCATCGGCTCCCGCGCCTTCGCGCGGCGCCTCCGGCGCGCCCTGCCGCCGGCCCTCCGCGTCTCGCCGCCGGATTGGCACTTCTCCATGAAGCACATGGTGAACCGCGTCTACGACTACGTCGGCGCGATGCGCGATCTCGGCTACGGCCTCGGGGAGATCGGCTTCGACCGCCCGTCGCCGGAGCTGGGCGCGGACCCCGACTACCGCTACCTCCGCGACGCCCACCGCCTGATGCTCTACCTGCAGGAGCTCGTCCAGATCACGGCGGGGCACTACGGCGAGGCCTGCGACTACAGCTACGTCTCCCGCGCGCGCTTCAGCCGGTTCTGCGAGATCGACGGCGACAAGTTCCGCTCCGACTTCGAGCGCATGGTCCTCGGCGGCGACCTTCTCCTCCCGAGCGAAAAGGAGGTCTTCAGGACCCTCCGCCGCAAGATCGAGGCCAAGGCCCGCGACCGCTTCCTGGAAGGGCGCGCGGCGGACTTCGTCCTCCTCCCGGAGGGGCTCGCCTACGAGACCGTCTACCGCGACCCTTCCGGCTACAAGCTCCTCGTGCCCTATTCCTGGGCCGACCTCGGCTACTTCGTCTTCGACAGCATGGCGCGGCGCATGGCCGCCGTCGTCGAGGGGCGGCTCGTGCCGCGGCTCGGCGCGCTCGGGCTGCCGCCGGAGGGACTGGCGGCCTACCGCGCCGCCTGCGCGGACGGCGACGGGGAACCGTGGCGGGGCGCGGCCGCGCCGACTATGCTATAGTGAGGCGCGCGCGGGAAACGCCGCGCGCGGGGAGCGGAGCGTCATGGACAAGCGGAAGGATTCATATTGCCTGGTCCTCGGGGGCGGCGGCGCCAAGGGCGTCTACCACATCGGCGTCTGGCGGGCGCTCAGGGAGATGGGCATCGAGGTCGACGCCTTCGTCGGCGCCTCGATAGGCGCCATCGTCGCGGGCTTCATGGCGCAGGGCTCCGACGAGGCGCTGGAGGAGATCGGCGCCACCATCGGCGTGGACTCCATCCTCGGCCTGCCGGAGGAGCTCACCGAGAACGGCGAGATCAAGCTGGACCGCGATTCCCTCGGCGCGGCCCGGGAACTCTTCCGGAAGACGATGGCCCAGAAGGGCCTCGACACGAGCCCCCTGCGGCGCATCCTCTCGACGCGGCTCGACGAGGACGCGATACGCGAATCCGGCCGCGACCTCGGCATCGTGACGATCAACCTCACCGACCTGGAGCCGCGCGAGGTCTTCGTCGAGGAGATGGAGCGGGGCCGCCTCGTCGACTACCTGATGGCGAGCTCGGCCTTCCCCGGCTTCGAAAGCCCGGTGATCGCCGGCAAGAAGTACGTGGACGGCGGTATGTACGACAACGTGCCCTACGAGATGGCGCGGAAGCGCGGCTACAGGCGCATCATCGTCTCCGACATCTCCGGCGCCGGCCGGAACCGCCGGCCGAGGACCGAGGGGACCTCGACGACCTACATCAAGAACTCCATCGAGATGGGCGGCGTCCTCGACTTCGACCGCGCCTTCCTGGACGCCTTCAACCGCCTCGGCTACCTCGACGCGAAGCGGAGCTTCGGCAGGCTCCTCGGCTACGGCTACTTCGTGGAGCCGGGACCGGCGCCCGTGATAAGCCTGCCCGGCGCCCCGCCGCCCTTCCCGGAGCGGATGCGGCACGACCGCGACCTCGCGCTCAAGCTCCTCGAGTGCGCGGCGGCCATCCTCGGCGTGGAGCGCGTGGAGGCCTACAGCTACGCGAGCCTGGCGGCGGCGATAGACGAAAAGCGGGAAGCCGAGGACGGGCGGATCGAGGAAACCCTCGCCGTCAAGGAAGAGGGCCTCCACGGACAGGTGGCGCGGCTGCGGGAAGCCATCATGGAGGGCCGGCTCGAGGGCTGCCCCTATTACTACCACCGCCTCGTGGAGCGCCTCCTGCCGAAGACCGCGGGCGAACTGATGGAAAAGGCCTTGGCCCGGCTCCGGCCCGAACTGCCCGCCGGCCTCGCCTATCTCGAGTCGCGCACGGCGCCGGTGCCCGAGTAGCGGCGCGGGCCGGGCGCGGG
Organism: Spirochaetales bacterium; assembly: GCA_036732745.1. Taxonomy (GTDB): domain Bacteria; phylum Spirochaetota; class Spirochaetia; order Treponematales; family Rectinemataceae; genus JAEUJG01. The sequence goes on from DAINBW010000247.1 coordinate 4,655, forward strand.
CCGGGGCGGGCGGCGGCGCCTATGCCCGAGTAGCGGCGCGGCCGGGCACGGGCTCAGGCCCGGCGCCGGAAGACCGCCCGGTCGGGCGCCGCAAGCTCCTCCAGGTCGAGGCCGAGCAGCCCCGCCAGGAACCTGAAGCTCCGCTCCCGGAAAAAGCCCACGTGGGTCGGATCCTCGCGATACCACCAGCGCGCGAAGGCGGCCTCGTCCTCGGGGGCGAAGCGCGTGCGGAGCGCGAGGCGGCCGCGGGGCTCGAGGCGCCGCGCGAGGGCGCCCAGGGCGCGCCGCGGGAAACGCAGGTGCTCCGCCACCTCGTGGACGGCCACGAGGCCGTAGCGGCGGCGGCGCCAGCCCGATGAGGGCGCGAAACAGGGATCGTAGGCGTCGACCAGGCAGCCCCGTTCGGCCAAGAGGGCGGCCAGCGCCGGCGTCGGCCCCGAGCCGTAGTCGAGGACGCGGAGGCCGGG
>DAINBW010000248.1:0-5121 GCA_036732745.1 Spirochaetales bacterium
AGGCCGCGGCGGCGGCCTCCGCCCTCATCGACGCCGCCCTCGCTGAGGCGGACAAGGCGGAAGCCCTCCTCGCGGAGGAGCGCCCCCTCGTCGCCGACCCTTCCGCCTACGGGCCGGAGCGCCTCGAGCCGCTGCGCGACCGGCTCGCGCTCCAGTCGCGGGCCCTCGCAGACGCCCTGGCCGCGCTCAAGCGCGCCGCCCCCTCGCTTCCCGAAAAGGGCTACGCCCGCGACAATCTCCTCTTCGCGGAGCGCCGCCTCGCGACCGCCGACGCCGGGATAGCGGCCGCCCATCGCGCCGTCGACCGGGAGATCCGCGATCCGGCCGCCGCCCGCGCCGAGCGCGCCCGGCGCTGGAAATGGGTCTTCCTCCACGTCCCGCGCGAGTACCTTTCCCTCCGCCTCGTCCCGCCCCTCGGCCTCCTCCTAGAGGGGGAAAGCCGCCTCGGGTCGACCGGCCTCTTCGACTTCCGCCTCCGCTCCGAGGGGAGCTTCGGCGAATCGGGCGGCGTCTTCATCCGCACGAGCCTCGGCAAGCGCGACCTTCTCCTCGCCGGACCCGAGGGCGGCCCCGCGCCCGTCGAATCCGGCCTCTCCCAGTCCTTCGACTTCGGCGTCTGGGGCAGGACCCTCTTCTACGCGGGCTACGGCTGGGATTGGCGCCGCTCCCTGGACGGCGCCGTGGACCCTCGCCCGGGGCGCCGGATCCGCGCGGGGCTCGGCGGCGTCGACGACACGGCCGGTTTCAAGCGGGCGGATTGGCTCATCGGCCTTTCCTACGAGTTGCCGCGGGTTCCGGAGCGCTTCATCCTCGCCGACTCGCTCAACGCCGGCCTCGAGGCGCAGTTCCGCCTCGGCAAGCTGGCCGTCCTCGAGGGCGAGATCGAGCACCGCGCCCACCGCGATCCGGCCGCTCCCGGCGGCCTCGACGCGGTCCTCGCCTGGCGTCTGGGCTTCGGGCTCAGGCTGCCGAGCGCCTTCCTGTGGGGGCTTGAGTACTCGGGCGGGGCCGCCCGCCCCCTCGCCGCCGACGGTTCGGGCCTGGGTGAGTACGAGGGCCAGACCGGCCGCCTGCGCCTCATTCTCGAATACGCCCTCTAGTTGCGGGCGGGCGGCCGTCGCGGCCGCTCCCCGCGCCGCAAGGCCGGCCGCCGTAAGGTCGGCCGCCGCGCCGAGAGTCCGTCGCGGCCGCTCGCCGCGCCGCAATGGGCGCCGAAATAGCGCCCCCATGCTCAAGCTTCCCCACCTTCCGCGCCGATACTCGTAGCGAATGAACCGTTCGCTTTCGCTCGCCCTGTTCGGGCTCCTCCTCCTGGCCCCGCTCGCCGCCGCCGAGCCGGGGGTCCACATCCTTGAGAAGGGGGAGACGCTCTACTCGGTGGCCCGGCGCTACAAGCTCCCCTACGAGGCCATCGCGGCGGCGAACGGCATCGTCGATCCCGCCAAGCTCAAGGCGGGGCAAAAGCTCGTCATTCCCCGCCTGCACAAGGTGGAAAAGGGCGAAACCCTGTACGGCATCGCCCGCTCCTACGCGGTCAGCGTGGAGGAGTTGCGGGCGGCCAACAAGCTCGCCGCGAACGCCGTCCTCAAGGAAGGCGAGGTGCTCTTCGTGCCCGGCGGCAAGGGCCCGGCGGCCGCCGCCGCCACGCCGGCCGCGGGAGCGGGTACGGGCGCCAAGGCGACCGCGACCTCCGCTTCGACCTCCAGCAAAACGGCCGGCGGCGTGGGCGCCGCGGGCGGCGGAGCCGCCGCCTCTTCGGGTTCGCCCGCCGTGCCTCTGCCGCCCATCGTCAAGACCTCGGCCCGCGCCGTCGACGGCAAGCTTTCCTGGCCCTGCGCCGGCGAAGCGAGCTATCTGGACGGCAAGTTGTTCGGCATCCTCATCCGCACGCGCGCGGGCGAACGCTCGCTCGCCGTCGCCTCCGGCACCGTCGTTTCGGCGGGCCCCTATCGCGGTTTCGGCCAGGTCGCCTTCGTGCAATCCAAGAACGGCCATGTCTATGTCTACGGCGGCAACGAGGAGCTCGCGGTCGGCGTCGGCGACCGGATCCGTTCCGGCCAGGAACTGGGCCGCGTCGGCCTCGATCCGAAGGAAGGCCGCGCGGTCGCGTATTTCTTCGTTTTCAAGGGGGGGGAGGCGCTCGATCCCGCCACGGTGCCGCGTGATTGAATTCAGGTTATTTGCTTGCGATTCTTTGAATTATACTCCGTATGTCAGTACATTTCATCTGTCGGCCCGGGAATACGTGATATATTCTTCCCCGTTCCGACGGCCGCCTGAGAGGCGCGCCGCGCGCGCGCGACGGGGGAAGGTGGAGACGTGGTAAACGATGGCGCTTTTCCTAAGCCGGTTCAGCCCAAGAAAAAGAACAAGACGATGCTCCCTCTCGCCAAGAAGAAGAAACCCAAACACGCCAAGGAAACCGATCCCCTCGCCCTCTACCTGAAACAGATCTCCAAGTTCGCCCTGCTGACCGCCGAGGAGGAACTCCAGATCGGCGAGAAGATCCAGCGTTCCCGCGCCCGCGTGAAGGAGCTCGACGCCTCCAGGGCGGAGAATCTCCTCCAAGAGGGCGAGTGGCGCCTCGAGCGCGACCGCTCGGAGGGCGAGCTGGTCGCGGCCAAGAACCGCATGATCTCCTCGAACCTCCGCCTCGTCGTCTCCATCGCCAAGAACTACCAGCACCGCGGCCTGTCCCTCCTCGACCTCATCGACGAGGGCAACATCGGCCTCATCGAGGCCGTCGAGCGCTTCGATTACACCCGCGGCTGCCGCTTCTCCACCTACGGCACCTGGTGGATCAGGCAGGCCATCATCAAGAGCCTCGCGGACAAGGGACGCGTCATACGCATCCCGATCCACATGCTCAACACGATCAAGAAGTGCTACTTCGTCGCCAAGCAGCTCACCCAGGAGCTCGGCCGCGATCCCAATCCCGAGGAACTCGCCGACAAGCTCGGGATGGACGCGCGCAAGGTGAAGGAGATCATGAAGCTCTCCCAGGAGACGGCGAGCCTCGACACCACCGTGGACGAGGACAACGTCACCCATCTTTCCGACCTCATCAAGGACGAGAACATCGCGGAGCCCTTCGAGGAGGTTTTCTCGATGGCGCTCCAGGACACCTTGGGCGACGTCCTCAAGAACCTTTCCCAGCGCGAGATCACCATCATCCAGCTCCGCTACGGCCTGAACGGCGAGGGCCCCCGCACCCTCGAGGAGACGGGCAAGCTCCTCGGCATCACGCGCGAGCGCGTTCGCCAGATCCAGGAAAAGGCCATCCAGAAGCTCAAGGAACTGCAGCAGCTGTCGGAGTACCAGGGGAGCCTCTAGTCCCGAAGTAGTACGCCCGGCGCGTAAAAAGCCCCTCCTTCGCGGGAGGGGCTTTTCGTCGTTTCGGGAGGCGGCCGCGTCGCAGGCGGCAGCCTTCGGTGCGGCCGCGTCCGGGGCGGCGGCGGTGGCGGCGGCGGAGGCCGCCGCGGCGGCCCGCGGCGCCTCAGCCTGCGCCGAACTTCAGCGCAGGATCGCCGCCAGGTCCTTGTAGCCCCGCTTCTCGGCGAGGTCGGCGGCGCTTTCGCCCGAGTCGTTCCGGAGCGCGCGGTCCGCGCCGGCGGCGAGGAGCCAGGCGACCGCGTCCTTGGCGCCGGCCAGGGCCGCGTAGTGGAGGGCCGCGTTGCCGGCGGGGTCCTGGGCGCCGAGGCGCTTGCCGCCGAAGAGGGCGCCGAGGGCCTCGCTGCCCGCCGCCACGGCGAGGGCCGCCGGCGAGGCGCCGTCGCGGTCGCGCGCGAAGAGGTCGGCCCCCGCCTCCGCGAGGCGGGCGGCCACGGGATAGGAGCGCGAGCGCAGCGCCGCGTGGAGCGCCGTCGTGGAGAAGCGGTCGCGCTGGTCGGGGCGGGCCCCCTTGGCCAGGAGCAGCTCCACGAGCTCCACGGAGGGCTTGGCCTCCACGAGGACGCGCAAGGGGGCGCGGCCCTCCGAGTCGGCGAGGGAGACGTTGGCCGGCGTCAGGATGGCGTCGAGGAGGGAGAGGCTTCGCTTGGCGGCGAGGGTCAACGCGGATTCCCCGTCGGCGTCCCGCGCGAGGGGCGCGGCGCCGGCTCGGGCCAGGAGGCCCGCGGTCGCGGCCTCGCCTGAGTCCACGGCCGCCAGGAGGGCGCCGCGGCCGGACAGGTCCCGTTCCTCGGGGTCGGCGCCGGCGGCGAGGAGGAGGGCCGCGGCGTCGGCCGCGCCCGAGCGGGCGGCGAGCATGAGGGGGGTGGCGCCGCGGTTGTCGCGCGGCGAGGTGGCGGCGCCGCGCGCCAGGAGGGCCTTGGCCGACTCGAGGTCGCGCTTGCGCACCGCCTGGTGGAGGGGCGCCTCGCCCGCGAAGTTCCGCGCGTCGACGGGGGCGCCGGCCGCGAGGAGGAGGGGCAGGGTCTTGCGGGCGGTCCAAAGCACCGCCTGGTGGAGGGCCGTGTCGCCCATCGCGTCGCGGCCCGCGAGGGGCGCGCGCGCGGCGAGGAGGGCCTTGGCCGCCTCGGACGCGTCGGCCTTGACGGCGGCGTGGAGGGGCGACTCGCCGTCCGCGTTGCGCGCCGCCGGGTCGGCGCCCTTGGCCGCCAGGAAGCCGATCGCGGGCGCGAGGTCGCGCCGCGCGGCGTGGTGGAGGGGGCTGTCGCCGTTCGCGTCGCGGGCGGCGATCGTCCGGGAGTCGAAGAGCCAGTCCACGGGGCCGCCGGCGGCGGTCAGCGCCAGGATGAGGGGGGTCTCGCCCTTCGCGTTGGCCGCGAAGACGTCGGCGCGCGCGGCGAGGAGGGCCTCGCCCTGGACGCGCTGGTCGCGGCGCACCGCCAGGTGGAGGGGCGCGTCCCCCGCGTTGTTGCGCGCGTTCGGGTCGCCGCCTTCGGCCACGACGAGGGCGATGGCCTCGGCGGAGGCGCGCAGGGCCACGGCGACGGCCAGGGGCGTGTTGCCCTGGTTGTCCCGCGCGTTGACGTTGGCCGGCGTAAGGATGGCCGCCAGCGCCGCCGTCGGGCTCGCGGCTCCGGCCGCGGCGGTGGCGGGCGAGGCGGCGGCGGCCGCCGCGGCGGTGGCGGGCGAGGCGGCGGCGGGGCTGGCCTGGGCCAGGGCGATCGAGAGCGG
>DAINBW010000249.1:0-5114 GCA_036732745.1 Spirochaetales bacterium
TCATGGGCATGACCTTCGCCTTCCTCGGGTTCGCGATGGACAAGATCCTCCACCCGAAGCTCCGCACGAGGTAACGAGAAATGGAACCGATTCTCCAGGTCCAAGACCTAAGAATGCACTACCACACGTCGAAGGGCGCCGTTAAGGCGATCGACGGCATCACCTTCGACATCATGCCCGGCGAGACCCTCGGCCTCGTCGGCGAGTCGGGCTGCGGCAAGACGAGCATGGGATGCTCCATCCTCCGCATGCCCTCGCCCCCCGGACGCTACGAGGGCGGCAAGGTCGTCGTGGCCGGCCGCGACATCCTCCCCCTCCCCGAGAAGGAGATCCGCAAGGACGTCCGCTGGGAGCAGATCGCGATGGTCTTCCAGGGCGCGATGAACTGCCTCACGCCGGTCTACACGATCGGCCGGCAGATGCTCGAGACCCTCCAGGAACACCGCCCGATGGAGAAGGCCCAGGCCGAGGAACTCATCAGGGAATACCTGACCCTCGTCGGCCTGACCCCCGAGGTGGCGCAGCGTTACCCGCACGAGCTTTCGGGCGGCATGAAGCAGCGCGTCGTCATCGCGATGGCGCTCTTCCTGAAGCCGAAGGTGGTCATCCTCGACGAGCCGACGACGGCCCTCGACGTCATCGTCCAGGCCCAGATCATCAACCTCCTCAAGAAGCTCAAGAAGACCTTCGACCTCTCCTTCATCTTCATCACCCACGACCTCGCCCTCGAGGCCGAGGTGGCCGACCGCATCCTCGTCATGTACGCGGGCAAGATCGCGGAGCTCGGCACGAACGAGCAGATCTTCGGCGCGAAGGGCCCCGCCCACCCCTATACGGAGAAGCTCCTCCAGGCGACCCCCCTCCTGCACAAGAAGGTGGAGCACCTGCACTTCATCCCGGGGACGCCGCCCGACCTCATCACGCCGCCCAAGGGCTGCCGCTTCAATCCGCGTTGCGAAAAGTGCATGGACAAGTGCCGCGAGGAAGAGCCGCCCCTCGTCGAGATCGAGCCCGGCCACCAGGTGGCCTGCTGGCTCCACGCCAAGAACTAAGGGGGACGGCATGGACAACGACATCATCCTTCGGGTGGAAAACCTCAAGAAGCACTTCCAGCCGCACCTCACCTTCTCCCAGTCGATCACCGGCGCGAAGAAGCGCAAGGTCGTGAAGGCCGTCGACGGCGTCACCTTCGACATCAAGAAGGGCGAGATCTTCGGCCTCATCGGCGAGTCGGGCTCCGGCAAGACCACGACGGGCAAGCTCGTCATGAAGCTCATCGACCCCACCGAGGGCACGATGACCTTCCAGGGAGAGGACGTCACCCACCTCGAGAAGGAGGCCCTCAAGGCCTACCGCCGCAAGGTGCAGATGATCTTCCAGGACCCCTACGCCTCGATGAACCCGCGCTTCAAGATCCGGGACGTGCTCGAGGAGCCCCTCGTGATCCACAAGCTCCACGGGGACCGCAACGAGCGCGAGAAGGCCCTCATCAAGGCCCTGACCGAGGTCAAGATGAACCCGCCCGAGGAGTTCCTGGGCCGCTGGCCCCACATGCTCTCCGGCGGCCAGCGCCAGCGCATCGCGACGGCGCGCACCCTCCTCCTCAACCCCGCGATGCTCGTCGCGGACGAGCCGGTCTCGATGATCGACCTCTCCACCCGCGCGGAAATCCTCCACATGATGAAGGACGTCCAGCGGGACCTGGGTCTGACCTACCTCTACATCACGCACGACCTCTCGACGGCGCGCTACTTCACGGACCGCATCGCGGTCATGTACCTGGGGCGCATCGTGGAGATGGGGCCCGCGGACATGATCATCGATGACCCGAAGCACCCCTACACGAAGGCGCTGATCGACGCCGTGCCGGAGCCTGAGTCCGGCAAGGTCGGCATCATCAAGGAGCTCCCGATCTCCGGCGAGATCCCGAGCCCCGCGAACATCCCCTCCGGCTGCCGCTTCCACACGCGCTGCCCCTACGCCGTTCCCGCCTGCTCCGAGCTCCCCGAGCCCGAGCTTGAGGACTCAGGCGGCGGGCATATGCACGCGTGCAGGCGGTGGAAAGAGATTTGATGAAACAAGCTCGCGGCGGGCTTTTGTAGACCCGCCGGGGCGGGTCCTGGCAATGAAAAGGCGCCCCTACCGCTTCGCGGGGGGGCGTCTTTTTCATTGCCACCCGCCGTCCAGCCGGGTCTCCAGAAAACGGTCGCGGGGTTTGATCCACTCTCTCGCCGCGAGCCACGCGATGAGCGACGGCACGGCGGGGCGGGAGATATCGCGCGGGGTGCGAGACTCGCGGTGCGCGACACCAGTGCAGGTGCGAAGCTCGCGGCGGGTTTTTGTAGACCCGCTTGGGCGGGGCCTGGCAAGCCCGAAGGTCCCCGCGCGCCGCGCGGCGGGGCCCCTTCGGGCTTGCCACCCGCCGTCCAGCCGGGTCTCCAGAAAACGGTCGCGGGGTTTGATCCACTCCCTCGCCGCGAGCCACACGATGAGCGACGGCTCCGCGGGACGAGGGATCTCGCGCGGGGTGCGAGACTCGCAGTGCGCGCCATCAGAGCAGATGCGAAGCTCGCGGCGGGCTTTTGTAGACTCGCTAGGGCGGGGCCTGGCAAGCCCGAAGGTCCCCGCGCGCTGCGCGGCGGGGCCCCTTCGGGCTTGCCACCCGCCGTCCAGCCGAGTCTCCGGAAGCGGTCGCGTTATTCGATCCACTCCCTCGCCGCGAGCCGCGCGATGAACGACGGCACCGCGGGGCGCGGGATCCCGCGGTGCGCGGTACCCACGCTTCGGTGTTCGGAACCGAAGCCTCGGTTGCTAGCACCCACAGGCCCGTTGCGGCGCGTGGCGCCGCCGGCCTGGTCGCGCCGCATAACGTCACCACGCGGTGACCACTCGGAGCGGCGCGGCGTGGTTGGGCAAGCCACGCGGAGCGCCTCGCGGAACGGGGCAGTACGGCGGGTGGCGAGCGCGAAGGGGCCCCGCCGCGAAGCGCGCGGGGACCTTCGCGTTCGCCAGGACCCTCGCCGTCGCGCTGACGCGCTCCGGCGGCGACGAAGCTCTTGCGAGCTTCGTCGAAGTTACTCACAAGGCTCTTCCCGACGCTCGCCGCCGCTTGTCAACTATTCCAGCGGAGAAGATATGCGCTTGAAGGCCGACAGGGCGCCGTAGGAGAGGAGGATGAAGAGGCCGAAGACGAGGGAGAACAGGAGGGCCTTGGGATCGGAGAGGGCTTCCGTCGCCTCGCCGAGGACGCGGATGGGCGAAAAGAGGAGGTCCCAGGAATTGAGGCGCGAGAAGCGGCCGAGGTAGATGCCGAAGCCGGAGAGGAAGATCGCGGCGAGGACGCCGGCCCTGGCGGCCAGGCGGCCCCAGGCGGCGCGCATCAGGGCCTGCATGAGCCACATGGAGACGAGGCCGATGAAGTGGCCGATGAAGGCGAAGGCCGCGTTCATGACGATGTCGTACCAGATCAGTGCGTTGAGGTCGATCCATTCGGCAGGCTTGGCGCGGAGGTAGACCTTGTTCACGAGGTGGATGAAGTCGGTGAAGATGTAGGGCGAGTTGGGATAGAAGAGGAGCCAGAGAAGGACGACGGGCGCCACGGCGAAGGCCCGCCGCCTCCCCGGCGCCATGCGCCGGAAGAGGAGGGAGGCCAACGCCGCGATGAGGAAGGGCACGCAGGCGAGGAAGAGGTTCCAGAGGAGGTAGAGATAGGAGATGCGCCCCGAGGCGACGACCCTGAAACCATAGAGGAGGGCGCAGCCCAGGCTCGCGAGGCCGAGGATGGCCGCGAGGGCGAGGATGTCCCCCGAAGCCCGGTCCCGCGAATTGCGCATGGCCCTCCCCTCTCCCTTGCCCCTAGGCCTCGATCGCCTTGGTCGCGATCTTCTCGAGGATCTTGGCCTTGAAGTCGGCCAGGGAGACGCCGTTTTCCTGCCTGCCGTCGCGGTAGCGGATGGAAACCGCGCCCTCGTCCATCTCCTTCTGCCCGACGACGAGCATGTAGGGGATCTTCTGGTTCTGGGCGTCGCGGATCTTCGCGTTCATGCGTTCGTCGGAGAGCATGGCCCTGGTCCTGACGCCGACGGACTTGAGCTCCGCCGCGACCTTCTTGGCGTAGTCCATGAAGGCCTCGCCGACGGGGATGACGGCGACCTGCTCGGGGCAGAGCCAGACCGGGAAGGCGCCGGCGGTGTGCTCGAGGTAAACGCCGAAGAAGCGCTCGATGGAGCCGAGGAGGGCGCGGTGCACCATGTAGGGCCGCTTCTTCTGGCCGTCGGAATCGACGTACTCCATCTGGAAGCGCTCGGGCAGGTTGAAGTCGAACTGGATGGTGGTGAGCTGCCATTCGCGGCCGATCGCGTCCTTCACCTTGAGGTCGATCTTGGGGCCGTAGAAGGCGCCGCCGCCCTCGTCGATCTCGTAGGCGAGGCCTTCCTTCTCGACGGCCTTCTTGAGCGACTCGAGGGCGGTCGCCCAGTGGGCGGGGTCGCCGACGGAGCCGTCGCCCTTCGGCTTGGTCGCGAGGTAGGCCTTGATCTCCTTGAAGCCGAGGGTCCGGTGCATGTAGAGGGAGAAGCGCAGGACCTCGGCGATCTCGTCCTCGATCTGCTCGGGGGTGCAGATGATGTGGGCGTCGTCCTGGGTGAAGCCCCGGACGCGCATGAGGCCGTGGAGGGTGCCGGAGCGCTCGTAGCGGTATACGGTGCCGAGCTCGGCCCAGCGGAGGGGCAGGTCGCGGTAGGAATGCCCGGTGCTCTTGTAGACCATGATGTGGAAGGGGCAGTTCATCGGCTTGATGTAGTAGTCGTCCTCGTCGATCTCCATCGGCGAGTACATGCCCTCCTTGTAGAAGGAGAGGTGGCCCGAGGTCTCCCAGAGCCAGGACTTGCCGATGTGGGGGGTGAAGAGGATCTCGTAGCCGTTCTCGTAGTGCTCCTTGCGCCACCAGTCCTCGAGGGCCACGCGGAAGCGGCCGCCCTTGGGATGCCAGTAGATGAGGCCGGGGCCGGCCTCCTCGTGGGTGGAGAAGAGGTCGAGCTCCTTCCCCAGGCGGCGGTTGTCGCGCTTCTCCGCCTCCTCGAGCATCTTCAGGTGGGCCTCGAGCTCGGGCTTGC
>DAINBW010000250.1:0-5097 GCA_036732745.1 Spirochaetales bacterium
CGCCCCCGTCGGGGCGCCCGGCGCCCAGGGGAGCGGCGTCGGGCCCGGAGCCGGGGCGCCGCGGGGCGCTCCCGTCCGTCGTCACGCCAACTCCTCCACGTACTGGGCGAGCTTGGCGACGCGGCGCTCCGTCTCGGCGAGCTTTTCGCGCTCGCGGGCGACGACCTCGGCGGGGGCCGAGGCGACGAAGCCCTCGTTCGCGAGCTTGGCCCGCGTCCGCTCGAGGTACTGGTTGTCCTTCTCGATGTCCTTGCGGAACTTCTCCACGAGCTTGGCGGCGTCCACCGACTCCTTGACGAAGGCGTAGGCCTCGAAGCCGCGGCCGACCAGGGCGACGGCCCCGGCGGGCTTGGCGGCGACGAACTCCGGCAGGGGGCCGTTGACGAGGAGGCCGACGAGGGCCGCGTTGGCCTTGAGGAACTCGAGCCCGGCGAAGCCGGCCTCGGCCCGGACCGCGAGGCGGATCTTGGTCTCCGGCGGGATCTGGAACTCCGGCCGCAAGGTGCGCGTGAGCTTCACGAGCTCCCGCAGGGACTCGAAGCGCCCGGCGAGCTCGGCGGCGCCCGCGTCGGAGCGGGCCTCCGGATAGGGCTGCACGATGAGCCAGCCCTTGGAATTCGGCAGCATGCGATAGATCTCCTCCGTCACGAAGGGCAGGAGGGGATGGAGGAGGCGGAGCGACTCCTCGAGGACCTCGAGGAGGACGGTCGTCGCGCGGTTGCGCTCGGCCTCGTCGCCGGAGCGGAGGGAGAGCTTGGTCGCCTCGATGTACCAGTCGCAGAAGTCGTCCCAGAAATAGGCGTAGGCGGCCTGCGCGGCCTCGTTGTAGCGGTAGCCCTCGTAGGCGGCGCGGCAGGCGGCCGCGGCTTCGCCGAGGCGGTGCAGGATCCAGCGGTCGACGTCGTTGTAGGCCGGCTTGTCGACGAGCTCGCGGCCCTCGAGGTTCATGAGAATGTAGCGGCTGGCGTTCCAGACCTTGTTGGCGAACTTGGACCCCATCTTGAAGGATTCCATGTCCACGCAGACGTCCTGGCCGGAGGCGCAGTTGTAGGCGAGGGTGAACTTGAGGGCGTCGGCGCCGTACTCGTCCACGATCTCGAGGGGATCGATGCCGTTGCCGAGGGACTTGGACATCTTGCGGCCCTGCTTGTCGCGGACGAGGCCGTGGATGCAGACGTCCTTGAAGGGGCTCTTTCCCGTGAACTCCATGCCCGCCATGATCATGCGCGCGACCCAGAAGAAGATGATGTCGTAGGCGGTGACGAGGGTCGAGGTCGGATAGTACTTGCGGAAGTCGGCCGCGTCGGCGGGCCAGCCCAGGGTGCTGAAGGGCCAGAGCCAGCTCGAGAACCAGGTGTCGAGCACGTCCTCGTCCTGGGTGAGCTCGGTGGACTTGCAGAAGGGGCACTCGAGGGGCTCTTCGCGGGCCACGACGGTCTTGCCGCAGTGGGCGCAGTGCCAGGCCGGGATGCGGTGTCCCCACCAGAGCTGGCGGCTGATGCACCAGTCGCGGATGTTGGTGAGCCAGTGCTCGTAGGTGTTCTCCCACTTTTGGGGATAGAAGCGGACCTCGCCGTCCTTCCAGGCCTTGAGGGCCTTCTCGGCGAGCGGCTTCATCTTGACGAACCACTGCTCCGAAAGGTAGGGCTCGATGGTCGTGGCGCAGCGGTAGCAGTGGCCCACGGCGTGGACGATGTCCTTCTCGCCCTTGAGGAGGCCGAGGTCGGCCAGGTCCTCGAGGACGGCCTTGCGCGCCGCCGCGACCTTGAGGCCGCGGTACTTTTCGGGGGCGGCCTCGCCGAGGGTCCCGTCGGGATTGAGGAGGTTGATGCGCTCGAGGCCGTGGCGGTTGCCCACCTCGAAGTCGTTGGGATCGTGGGCGGGCGTGATCTTCACGAGGCCCGTGCCGAACTCCTTGTCGACGTAGGCGTCCGCGATGATCGGTATCAGCCGGCCGGTGAGCGGCAGGTGGACGCGCTTGCCGACGAGGGCCTTGTAGCGCTCGTCCTCGGGATTGGCGGCGACGGCGGTGTCGCCGAGGAGGGTCTCCGGGCGGGTCGTCGCGATCTCGATGCGGCCCTCGGGGAAGCCCGGCTGGGGACCGCCCTCGAGCTCGTAGTAGATGTGCCACATCTTGCCCGGCTCGTCGGCCTTCTCGACCTCGTCGTCGGCAAGCGCCGTGCCGCAGGAGGGGCACCAGTTCACGAGATACTTGCCCTTGTAGATCAGGTTCCGCTCGTAGAGGGTGACGAAGACGTCGCGGACGGCCTTGGAGAGGCCCTCGTCGAGGGTGAAGCGCTCGCGGCTCCAGTCGACGGAATCGCCTATCTTGGCGATCTGCTTTTCGATGATCGACTTGTGCTCGTTGGCGACCTTCCAGGTCTCCTCGAGGAATTTCTCGCGGCCGAGCGTATGGCGGCTCTTGCCCTCCTTGCGGAGGCGCTTCTCGACGACGTTCTGGGTCGCGATGCCGGCGTGGTCGGAGCCGGGCAGCCAGAGGGTCGGCCGGCCGCACATGCGGGCGTAGCGGACGGAGATGTCCTGGAGGGAGTGGTTGAGCCCGTGGCCCATGTGCAAGACCCCCGTGACGTTCGGGGGAGGGATGACGACGACGAAGGGCTTCCTTCCGTTGACGCCGGCGGGCTGGAAGTGGCCGTTCTTCTTCCACGCCTCGTAGATGCGGTCCTCGAAGGATTTCGGATCGTAGGCCTTGGCCAACTCGATCGCTTTCATACGGAAGCCTCCATTTCTCGCCCGCTGGCCCTTCTCCTCGGGGCCCGTCTTGCGGCGGCCCTCGGGCTGTCGGGCCGCGTCTTTACACAGTAACAGAAAGGACGGAGAAAAGGAAAGGGGAGGCGCGGGACGAGGAGGGGCGGCGAAGATCAGCCGGCGGCCGCCGCCGCGGGTCCGCCGGGCTCGGCGGGCCGCCGCCGGACGAATTCGATTGACGGCGGCGCTTCCAAGGCCTAATAGTATCCCGATATCCACGACGGGAGCCCTTTGCATGACCTACAGGACCGAACGGAGGCTCGTCGCATCGGGGGCCACGGCCGCCGCCGCCCTCCTCTTCCTCATCGTGCCCTACACCGCCCTCCGCGGCCTCAGGCTCGACGCGACGCTGGCGCTCGGCGCCGCGCTCTTCCTCGCGCTCTACATCCTCCGCGAGGCGATCTTCCAGGCGGCCGACCGCGCCCTCTACCGGCGCCGCTTCCGGCGCCCCGAGACGCGGATCCTCCTCGGCTTCGCCGACCGGGTCGGCGCCTCCTTCACCGTCCTCGACCTCGTCGAGGCGATCCGGGACTGCCTGGAGAGGCCGGCCGACATGGGCGCCGTCCTGGTGCGTTCCAACACCTGGGAGCTCATCTACCAGAGCCCCTCGGCCGCGGCGACCGACCCCAAGGTCCTCGAGGCCCTGGAGCGCAACTTCCGCGACTGGTCCGAGGGCTTCAGCTTCATCAACGAGGACTATTCCATCTCGAACACGAACGAGGGCGCGCGGGGCTTCTTCGTCTACGCCAAGGGCTTCCACTTCTTCGTCCTCACGCGCCTGTGCTCCCTCATCGAGCTCGAGGCCTTCCGCACCCTCTACGGCGAGCTCAAGATCTACTTCGACCGCGTCATCACGATCTCCGACCTCTTCGAGGTCGCCTCCCTCTCCAAGGAGTGGGAGCTCGTCGCCGAGACCCAGCGGTCCTTCCTCCCGAAAAAGCTGCCGACCGTGGGCAAGCTCGACCTCGCCGTCTCCTACCGCCCCCTCGTCAACGTCTCCGGCGACTACTACGACGCCATCCCGATCGACGAGGCGCGGACCCTCCTCGTCGTCGGCGACGTCTCCGGCAAGGGCCTCGCCGCCGCCCTCGTCATGGGCATCATCGTCAACACGATCCGCGTCGCCGAGGACAAGGCCGACCTGGCCGCCCTCGTCCGGAGCGTCGACGCCGCCGTCAGGGACATGGGCTTCGACGACAAGTACACGGTCCTCTTCCTCGGCCTCGTGGACACCGCCAAGAAGCACTTCCGCTACGTGAACGCCGCGATGGCCGACCCCATCATCGTCGCGCAGACGGCCCTCGGCCCCAAGGTGCGCCGGCTCCAGCCGACGATGGGCCTCGTCGGCCTCGTGCCGATCGAGGGCGAGATCGTCGTGGAGGAGCTTCCCCTGCGCACGGACGAGATCATCCTCCTCGCCTCCGACGGCGTCACGGAGGTGGCCAACGCGGACGGCAAGCGGCTCGGCGAGGTGGAGGCCTTCGACCGGACCCTCCTGCAGTCGGTCAAGCTCGGCGCCGAGGGCTTCGTGGGCTCGCTCACGAGCCTCATCTACAGCTTCGTCGGCGACGCGGAGCTCAAGGACGACGTCACCATCCTCGCAGCGAAGGTAGGCCGGCTATGGGACTGAACCTCATCTCCTTCCTCGCCGCCTTCGGCATCGCGGCCGCGGCCTTCTTCGTCGCGCGCCGCGGCCTGCGCACCGCGGCCGCCCGCCTCGAGATCCTGGCCGACGCCTGCTTCTTCGCCTTCGCCCTCCTCCACGGCCTCGCGACCAGCCCCTACGTCGCGGACGCGGGCCTCCTCATCAGGCTGGCCTTCGCCGCCCTCATCCTGGGCTACGGCTTCCTCGTCGCCTACGCCCTCGCCTTCCCCCGGTGGCTCGCGCCCTGGACGAAGGCCCTGGCCGCCCTGGCCGCGGCGGCCGCGCTCGCGGGCGGCTATATCGTCCTGGCGCGCTTCGACTTCATCGCGACCGCGACCAACATCGACGCCGGCTTCCTCCTGTCGACCGGCCGCTACTTCGCGCCCCTCGTCGACCTCGGCGCCGCCCTCGGCCTCTGCGCCGCCGCCATCCACTTCTGGCGCTCGCTCGCCACGGCCGACCGCATCCACCGCCAGCGCTCGATGATCGCGGCCCTCGCCGTCCTCCTCGGCGTCGCCGGCTTCTGGGTCCTGCTCCGGGCCCTCCCCGTCCGCTCCGGCATCCGCCGCCTCTTCGTCCTGGCGCCCCTCGCGCCCCTCGCGACCTCCGCCCTCAAGTCCTATTCCTACTCGCTCGCGCGGATCTTCGACAACCGCTCTGTCAGGATCTCGAAGGCCCGCTCC